>NZ_JBRBUA010000021.1:0-71677 GCF_052826345.1 Brevirhabdus sp.
GATGCCTTCCGCGCCCGCACGCAAGGCGGCGGGCATTACAGTTTCTGGGATTATCAGGCCAATTCCTGGGAGCGTAACAACGGCATCCGAATCGATCATTTCCTGCTGACCCCGCAATGCGCCGACCTGCTGGTCGACTGCCGCATCGACGCCGAGGTGCGCGGCCGCGAAAAGCCGTCGGATCACGTGCCGGTCTGGGTCGAGCTTGACGCGTAAGCTACAGGATCAACGCCCGGATCCCATAGGCCACCACGCTCAGCAGCGCGACGCCCGCGATCCACAGACCGATGAACCACGCCAGCCGCACCCACATCAGTGATAGCCCTGCGACGGGTCGATCTTGCCGCGGAACACCCAGTAGGTATAGGCGGTATAGCTCAGGATCATCGGGATCAGGATCACCGCGCCGACCAGCAGGAATTTCAGGCTGGCGTCGGGGGCGGCCGCTTCCTCGATGGTCAGGGCGGGCGGCACGATATTGGGGTAAAAGCTGATGCCGATCCCGATGAAGCTGAGGATGAACAGCGACAGCGATGCCAGAAAGGGCCGCGCGTCATGGCCGCCGCGCAGGCCGCGGAACAGCTGCCACGCGGCCAGCGCCACCAGCGCGGGCACGAAAAAGCTGAAGAAGATGCCGGGCGTGGCGAACCAGCGGCGGAAATATTCGGGATCCTGAAACGGCGTCAGCAGGCTGACCAGCCCGATGAAGCCCAGCGTCCCCACCGCCAGTTTCCACGCCAGCGCACGCATCTGCGCCTGGATCGACCCCTCGGTCTTGAGCACAAGCCACGTCGCCCCCAGCAAGGCATAGCCGATCAGCACCGCCACGCCCGTCAGCACGGAAAACGGCGTCAGCCAGTCCCACCATCCGCCCGCATAGGCGCGCCCCTCGATCTTGATGCCCTGCACCAGCGCCCCCAGGGCGATGCCCTGGCTGAGCGCGGCGACGGTCGAGCCGCCGAAAAAAGCGTAATCCCAGACGCGTTTCCAGCGCTTCGTGCGCCAGCGGTATTCAAAGGCCACGCCGCGGAACACCAGCGCCAGCAGCATCGCGATCAGCGGCATGTAGAGCGCGGGCATCACCACCGCATAGGCCAGCGGAAACGCCGCGAAAAGCCCCCGCCGCCCAGCACCAACCAGGTTTCATTGCCATCCCAGACAGGCGCCACGGAATTCATCATCACGTCGCGTTCCTGTTCCTGACGCGCCAGCGGAAACAGGATCCCCAACCCCAGGTCGAAGCCGTCCAGGATCACATAGGTCAGCACGGCAAAGGCGATCAGCCCCGCCCAGATGAAGTCCAGCTCTATGCCCATCTGCTCCGTCTCCCTTGCTTGATCCTAGTCGGCCTGCGCCTGGGTGATGCCCGCGGTGCGGATCGGCCCGTCGCGCAGCCCCAGCCGCTTGGTGCCCACGGGCTTGCCCATCATCCGCAGGATGTAGAAGACGCCCGCGCCGAAGATGAAGAAATAGACCACGATGAACGCCAGCAGCGAGGTGCCCACCGCAGGCGCGTCGATCGGCGAATGCGACTCCGCGGTGCGCAGCAGCCCGTAGACGGTGAAGGGCTGGCGCCCCACTTCGGTCGTGACCCAGCCCGCCAGCACGGCCAGAAAACCGCTCGGCGCCATCAGCAGGCTGATGCGATGCAGCCAGCGCGCCTGATAGAGCGTGCCGCGCCAGCGGTGCCAGAGGCTCCACAGGCCGACGCCCAGCATCGCGAAGCCGACGCCGACCATGATCCGAAAGCTCCAGAACACGATGCTGACGGGCGGCTCATCCTTGTCGGGCACCGTGTCGAGCCCGGCCAGAGGCGCATTCAGGTCATGCTTGAGGATCAGACTGGAAAGCTTTGGAATCTCGATCGAATAATCGATACGCTTTTCCTCTGGGTTGGGAATGCCGAACAGGATCAGCGGCGCGCCGTCGGGGTGGCTTTGATAATGTCCCTCCATCGCCATGATCTTGACCGGCTGGTTTTCCAGCGTGTTCAGCCCGTGCATGTCGCCTGCGAAAATCTGCAAGGGCGTGACCAGCACCGCCATCCACATCGCCATGGAAAACATGCGCCGCGTGCCGGGGTTGGCGCTGTCGCGCAGCAGATGCCAGCCTGCGACACCCGCCACCACGAAAGCGGTGGTCAGATAGGCCGCCAGCACCATGTGCACCAGCCGGTAGGGAAACGACGGGTTGAACACGATCGTCCACCAGTCCAGCGGAATGAACTGCCCCACCTCGTTGCGGCCGAAGCCCGCGGGCGTCTGCATCCAGGAATTGACCGACAGGATCCAGGTGGCCGACACCAGCGTGCCCACCGCCACCAGCGCCGTCGCCACCATATGCAGCCCGTCGCCCACCCGTTCGCGCCCGAACAGCATGATCCCCAGAAACCCCGCCTCCAGGAAAAACGCCGTCAGCACCTCATAGGCCATCAGCGGCCCCAGAACCGGCCCGGTCTTGTCCGAAAACACGCTCCAGTTCGTGCCGAACTGATAGGACATCACGATGCCCGACACCACGCCCATGCCAAAAGCGACGGCGAAGATCTTCTTCCAGTGGTTGAACAGGATCAGATAGGTCTGATCCTTGGTGCGCAACCAAAGCGCGTTCAGAACCGCCAGATAGCTGGCAAGCCCGATCGAAAAGGCGGGGAACACGATGTGAAACGCCATGGTGAAGGCGAACTGGGACCGGGCGAGAACCTCTGCCGAGAAGTCTGCAAACATCGATGCCTCCGCCAATTGCGTTTGGTTCAATCTAACGGCGCGGCGACGGGAAACAAAGGTCGGCTCAGCATCTAACTGCGATGCTGCGGTGCGGCACGTAGCCTCATGGCGGCCTCATGGGGAGCATCGGCGCGGTTCTGGCGAAGCAGACGCAGCGCACGCTTTCGCCTTCATGCGGAGATCAACGGGCTTTACGGAAGGCGCTGGCGGCTTCTTCACGGTCCAAATACTCACGGCGATCCCATCGGGACAGCGTGACCGCCGAGGGCAGCGCCGGAGTATTTCTTCCAAGAAGAAGCGACAGACTGCCCGCCCCCTCCCGGGGCAGCAGGAATGACCGATCAGCACGCTTTCACAAAAAACGCACCGGGATCCCGATGCGTCAGGTCCTGTCGGCCAAAGGCCCGGAAATCGCGCGCCGCCTTGCCACGCGCAAGCGCGGCGGCGTTGAAATGCTGGGAATACCAGGCCGCTCGGGCCGCGTTCAGTCGTCGCGGTGCACTTTCTCGCGCCGCTCGTGACGCTCCTGCGCCTCCAGGCTCATGGTGGCGATGGGCCGCGCATCCAGACGCTTGAGCGAGATCGGATCGCCCGTCACCTCGCAATAGCCGTATTCGCCCTCGTCGATGCGCCGCAGCGCCGCGTCGATCTTGGAAATCAGCTTGCGCTGGCGATCGCGGGTGCGCAGTTCCAGCGCGCGGTCGGTTTCCTCGGACGCACGGTCGGCGACATCGGGAATATTGCGCGTGCCGTCCTGCAGGCCCTCGATGGTGTCGCGGCTCTCGTCCAGCAGCTCGTTTTTCCAGGCGTGCAACTTGCGGCGGAAATACTCCGTCTGGCGGTCGTTCATGAATGGTTCGTTCTCGGCCGGATAATAGTCGTCCGGGAGGAAAGTTTCGGCTTTCATGACCTTCTCCGTTTTAGTGGGCGGGCCGCGGATCGGAATGATGCTCCATCGCCCCCGCCGATGCGGTTCCAGTAACCGAAGGAAGGCCTGTTGTCACTAGTTGATCAGGGTGTGTTGAAGGTTTGTGTGTTCCTGATACAGTCCCGCTCGACCTGGGTTAGGGACGCGTATGAACACCATGAAATTCTCCGGCACCGACAGCTACGTCGCGCCGCCCGATCTGACGGTCGCCGTGAACGCGGCGATCACATTGGAACGCCCGCTTCTTGTCAAGGGAGAGCCGGGCACAGGCAAGACGGAACTGGCGCGGCAAGTGGCGCAGGCGCTGGGCCTGCCGATGCTGGAATGGCACATCAAATCGACGACCAAGGCGCAGCAGGGTCTTTACGAATATGACGCCGTCAGCCGGTTGCGCGACAGTCAGCTGGGCGATCCGCGGGTCAACGAGGTTTCGAACTACATCCGGCGCGGCAAGCTCTGGCAGGCGTTCGAGGCCGAGGGCCGCTGCGTTCTGCTGATCGATGAGATCGACAAGGCGGACATCGAGTTTCCGAACGATCTGTTGCAGGAACTCGACCGGATGGAGTTTCACGTCTATGAAACCGGGCAGACCGTCACCGCGCGCCAGCGTCCCGTCGTGATCATCACCTCCAACAACGAGAAGGAGCTGCCCGACGCCTTTCTGCGGCGTTGCTTTTTTCACTACATCCGCTTTCCCGACCAGGAGACGATGCGCAAGATCGTCGCGGTCCATTTCCCCGACATCAAGGAGGCGCTGCTGAGCGCCGCGCTGACCCAATTTTTCGAGCTGCGCGCGACCGAGGGGCTGCGCAAGAAGCCTTCGACCTCGGAGGTTCTGGACTGGCTGAAACTGCTGCTCGCGGAGGATCTGACGGCCGGAGACCTGAGGGCGGACGCCGCCTCCGCCCTGCCGCGTCTGCATGGGGCCCTGCTCAAGAACGAGCAGGACGTCCATCTGTTCGAGCGCCTCGCGTTTCTCGCGCGGCGTCAGAGATAGCTTGCGCGCGCCGCGACCTGCCCCCTGGTGCGGGGGCCGATCCTGACGAGGGCGGACCACGACGACCGGATCTGCCGAGACCGTGACTGAGCCCGGGCCGAGATGCCATTCCCGCTGGACTCCGTGGTTTCGCGACGTACCCTCCCGGCTCAGCGACACCAAGACGAGTGAACGGGCGATGACCAAGATTGACGATGTGCAGATCCGACCGCTTGTGGCGGATGATTTCGAGCAATGGCGCGGGCTGTGGCGCCAGTATCTGGCGCATTACGACAGCGGCGTGAGCGAGACGATCGAGCGGTCGTCCTTTGCGCGGATGCTGAGCAGCGATCCGCATGAATACAGCGGCGCGCTGGCAATTCACGACGGCCGCGCGGTGGGGCTGGTGCACTACCTGTTTCATCGCCACGGCTGGAAGCTGGAAAACGTCTGCTATCTTCAGGATCTCTTTGCCGATGCACGGTTGCGCAACCGTGGCATAGGGCGCAAGCTGATCGAATATGTCTACGATGCCGCCGACGCCGCAGGCGCGCCCGATGTGTATTGGATGACGCAGGACTTCAATCAAGATGCGAGAAAGCTCTACGACCGGATCGGGTCGAAGACGCCGTTCATCAAATACATACGGGCATGAGTTCATGATGAAACCCCTGTTGCTGGCCGTGCTTGCCTTGTCGGCCTGCACCGCAGCCCCCTCCATCGAGGTGCCCGAGCGGCGCGCGCCGATCGCCATGGATCTGCCGCCGATGAAGGTGTTCCCCGTCGGCAAGGGGCAGCCGGTGCGGCGCAGCAACCGGGATCTGGCGCGCGATTTTCTGGATCTCAGCTTTCAGATGGAGAGCGGCCGCACCCTGCCCTATATGACCCGTTTCACAGGGCCCATCACCATCGCAGTGGCGCCCGGGGCGCCGGGCACGCTCGGCAGTGATCTGGACAAGGTGCTGACGCGGTTCCGCAACGAGGCACGCATCGATATCCGCCGCGCTGCGCCCGGCGGTGCCGCAAATATCTGGATCGAGACGGTGGCGCGGCAGGATCTGCAACGCTACGTGCCGCAGGCCGCCTGTTTCGTGGTGCCGCGCGTCACCGGCTGGGCCGATTTCCGGCGCAACCGGCGGGGGCCGCGCACCGACTGGTCCACCCTGCGCGCGCGGCAGGCGATTTCCGTGTTCATCCCCAACGACGTCAGCCCGCAAGAGGTGCGCGATTGCCTGCATGAGGAACTCGCGCAGGCGCTGGGGCCGTTGAACGACCTCTACCGGCTGAGCGACAGCGTCTTCAACGACGACAATTTCCATACCGTTCTGACCGGCTTCGACATGCTGATGCTGCGCGTCTACTACGACCCCGCGCTGCGCAACGGCATGACGCGCGCGCAGGCCGCCGCCGTGGTGCCGGGCGTTCTGGCACGGTTGAACCCGGCAGGCGAGCGTATCGCGCCGAACCCGCTGCCGCGCACGCCGCGCGCCTGGATCGACGCCGTCGAAAGCGCGCTCGGGCCGCGTAACGGCGCGGCCGCGCGCCAGTCCGCCGCCAAGCGCGCGGTCCTGATCGCGCGCCGCGAGGGGTGGAACGACACGCGCAGCGCCTTCGGCTATTTCGCCCTCGGCAAGCTTTCGATGAACATCGACCCCGAGCTGGCGGTGGAGTCGTTCATGCAGGCGGCGCGCATCTATCGCGCCCTGCCGGATCACGCGGTGCAATCGGCCCATGCCTCGATGCAGCTGGCCGCCTTCGCGCTGTCGGCCGGCCGCCCGGAGGTGGCGATCCGGCTGGCCGACGAGAGCTTGCCCGCCGCGCGCGCGTCGGAAAACGCGGCGCTTTTGTCGACGCTTCTGATGATCAAGGCGGCGGCATTGGGCGACGAGGGGCAGCTGTCGGATGCGCGGGCGCTGCGGGTCGACAGCCTGGGATGGGCGCGATATGGCTTCGGCTCGGAAAACGAAGTGCGCGACAGGGTGATGGAAATCGCCGCCTTGTCGCCCAAAGGGTCAGGACGTTAGATGATCATAATCGCAGGAATACTTCTGGGCGCCGTCTGGGGCTACGGGCTGGCCAGCCGACGCGGCGGCAACCGGCTGGACAAGCTTCAGTACGGCGGCAGTTTCGCCATCGCCTTCGGATTGGCGGGGCTGTTTGTGACCATCTTCGTCGATTACCTGATCTAACAGATGTTCCTGCCCTTCCTCGACAGGCTCAGGGGCGCGGGCATCCCTGTGTCGTTACGCGAATACCTGGTTTTTCTCAGGGCGTTGACGGCTGATCTTGTCACCTACGACCCCGAGGGGTTCTATTATCTCGCGCGCAGCGCAATGGTGAAGGACGAACGCCACCTCGACCGTTTCGACCGCGCCTTTGCCGAAACCTTCGGCGGGCTGGAGGGCATCGGCGCCGAACAGGTTCTGGACGCGGTGGACCTGCCGAGCGACTGGCTGGAGAAGATGGCCGAAAAACAGCTGAGCGACGCGGACAAGGCCGCGATCGAGGCGCTGGGCGGGTTCGACAAGCTGATGGACACCCTGAGGGAGCGGCTGAAAGAGCAGCAAGCGCGCCACCAGGGCGGCAACATATGGTTGGGCACGGGCGGCACCTCGCCGTTCGGCGCCTTTGGCTACTACCCGGTGGGCGTGCGGATCGGCCTGGAGGACTCGCGCCATCGGCGCGCCGTCAAGGTCTGGGACCGGCGCGAGTTCCGCAATCTCGACGACAGCGTGGAACTGGGCACACGCAACATCAAGGTCGCGATGAAGCGCCTGCGTCAATGGGCACGCGACGGGGCCGCCGAGGAACTCGACCTCAACGGTACGATCCGCGCCACCGCCGAACATGGCTATCTCGATGTCCAGACCCGCCCGGAACGGCGCAACGCGGTCAAGGTGTTGCTGTTTCTCGATGTGGGCGGTTCGATGGACCCGCATGTGCAGGTGGTGGAGGAGCTTTTTTCGGCGGCGCGCAGCGAGTTCAAGCATCTGGAGCATTTCTACTTTCACAACTGCCTCTATGAGGGGCTGTGGAAGGATAACCGCCGCCGCCGCACCGATGTGCGCGCGACATGGGATGTGCTCAACACCTTTGGCGCCGACTACAAATGTCTTTTCGTCGGCGATGCGTCGATGTCGCCCTATGAAATCGCCTTTCCCGGCGGCGCGAACGAACATTGGAACGAGGAATCCGGCGAGACCTGGCTAACCCGCGCACGTCGGCACTGGCCCGATTCCGTGTGGATCAACCCACTGCCCGAAACGCATTGGCAGCACACGCAATCCGTGCAGATGATCCGCCAGCTGTTCGATGGCCGCATGTATGCGATGACGCTCGACGGCATTTCGCAGGCGATGCGCGATCTGGGCCGATGAAGCGCGCCTGCCGCCTCCCGTTCGGCCCCCCGTTCGGTCCGGCGTTCGGTCCGGCGTTCGGCCCCGCGATCTGCCGCCGGGCCGTCCGCGTCTCCGGCAGAAGGCCGATAAATCTGTCCGGTCGGATGACACGACCGCGCGGCATTGCCATATCTGATCCATGTTGAAATTCACGCCGATCCTGCTTGCCGTTCTCTATGCGCTGGCGATGTATCACTTCTCCGCATGGCGGACCCGCAAGGAGCTCGACGCCAGATCGACCGAGCTTGCCGACGCCGATCTGCTGCGGCTTTGTGCACGGCTGGCGCAGGCGCTGGATCTGCCGCGGATCAAGGTGCACATCTACGACATCACGCCGGTCAACGGGCTGGCGGCCCCGGACGGGCGCATTTTCATCACGCGGGGGTTTTACGACAAATATCGCCGGGGCGAGGTGTCGGGCGATGAGATGGCCAGCGTCATCGCGCATGAGCTGGGCCATGTGGCGCTTGGCCATTCGCGGCGGCGCATGATCGACTTTTCCGGCCAGAACGCGATGCGCACCGCGCTGGCGATGATCCTGGGGCGCATTCTGCCGGGTGTCGGGATCTGGATCGCCAATGCGCTGGCGTCGCTGCTGGCCGCGCGGCTGTCGCGCCAGGATGAATATGAGGCGGACGCCTACGCGGCGGCGCTGCTCACCCGCGCAGAAATCGGCACCGAGGCGCAGAAATCGCTGTTCCGCAAACTGGAGGCGTTGACCGGCGCGCGCGGCGCCACGACCCCCGCGTGGCTGCTGAGCCACCCGAAAACGCAGGAACGCATCGCCGCGATCGAAGCGCTGGAGTCGCGCTGGAAATCCGTCAGCGAAACCTGAATGGGCCGTTTATTTGGCCGCAAGCGCCTTGGCCAGACGCGGCAGTCGCGCCTTTTTCAGCAGCGCGCGCAACGGCTGCTCGGACCCCGAGATCGCTTCGGCACGGGCGCGCACGCTTTGCGCCGCCACCTCGACAAGTTCCGGCCGATCCGACCAAAGCTGCCACAGATAACTGTCCGGCGTCAGCAGCGCGATGCCTTCGCCGCTGAGCGTCGCGCGCGGAAAATCGCGGATATTGAGGGTCATCAGCGCATCCGCCCCGCCCTCGACGGCGGCGGCCAACACATGAACATCGTCGGGATCGGGCAGATGCAGACGCGCCTCGAGCCGCGGGGCGGGATCGACCGCGGCGGCGGGGAACGCGGCGCGCAGCAGCGCGATTTCGCCGCGCGCGATGGTCTCGCCCTCCGGCCCCAGCTTGCGGGCAGCGCGGGCCCATTCCTCAAGGATTCTTTCGGACCACAGCGGCGCGAAGGCCCCGGCCTGGGCGGTCTTCAACAGCACCTCACGCATCACCGTCGGGTAAAGCACGCAGGCGTCGAGCAGGATTTTCAATCGACCAGCCGGTAAACCAGGGATTTCAGATAGCCGCTTTCGGCCAGATGGGGGTGCATCGGGTGATCGGGTCCGGCAAAGCCGGTGTGGATCAGCTGCCCCCGCCGCGCCGCGCGGCCGATGCCGCGTGTCGACGCGCTGCGGAATTTATGCAGATCGACCGCGTGCGAGCAGGAGCACAGCACCAGATACCCCCCCGGCCGCACCAGCGCCGCCCCCAGTCGCGCCACACGCTCATAAGCGCGCAGGCCCGCATCCGCGGCCTGCCGGTTGGGTGCGAAGGCGGGCGGATCGCAGATCACCAGATCAAAGCTCTCGCCCTCCTGCGAAAGCGCGGTCATCGTGTCGAAGGCATCGCCCTGGCGGGTTTCGAAACGCTCGGCCACGCCGCTCAGCTGCGCGCCCCGGCGGGCGAGCTCCAGCGCCGGGGCCGATCCGTCGACCGCCAGCGCCTGCGTGGCGCCCCCGGCCAGCGCCGCCAGGGAAAAGCCGCCGACATGCGAGAACACGTCCAGCACCCGCGCATCGCGCGCCAGCCGCGCGGCAAAGGCGTGGTTGGGGCGCTGGTCGTAGAACAGGCCGGTTTTCTGGCCACCAAGAACATCGGCCACATAGGTGGCGCCGTTCATCGGCACCTGTATCGGGCCATCCACCGCGCCCGCTTCGACGCGGGTAAGCTCCTCCAGCCCCTCCAGCGTGCGGGCGCGCCCCTGCCCGTTGCGGATCACGTTTCCCATGCCCCGCGCCTGAAGGCAGGCGGAAATATCGTCCATCAACGCATCGGCCCAGGCGGCATTGGGCTGCACCACGGCGGTATCGCCGAAACGGTCGACGATCACGCCCGGCAGGCCATCGGCCTCCGCATGGACGAGACGGTAGAAGGGCGCGTCGAAAAGCCGTTCGCGCAGGGCCAGCGCGCTGTCGATCCGCGCTGCCAGCCAGTCGCGGTCGACGGTGGCTTCGGGGTCGCGATCCAGAATGCGGCAGAAGATGCGCGAGCCGGGGTTCACCCCCACCACCGCCAGCGGGCGCCGTTCGGCATCCTGCAACTGCGCGATCGTGCCGGGCGCCAGCGCTTTGGTGCGCCGATCGACGACCATTTCATCGGCAAAGACCCAGGGCGCACCGTGCCGTATGGCGCGGTCGTCCGATTTCGGCTTCAGCCGCACGACGGGATAAGGAGAGGACATCATGCCGATCCCTTACCCGAGCCCGCGGCCGGTGGAAAGCGCTACGCGACCGCGCTGCGCGTGAATATGCAGCTTGCGCGGTGGTTGCCCTTGCCGGGCCGGTTTCCGCGCGGACAGCCTTGACGCGGCGGCAATCCTGCTCATCTGACAATGGAGGTCGCTATTCGGGGTCGGGGCCGTTCGGGGACCGCTCGGTACCAGATCCGACGCGCATCCGAAGGCGCGCGCAGAATTTCGCGCGAATCTCCGGCGCCCCCTTGGTAGCGCTAACGTGGCGTGTTACACCGCGTCCGACGAAGATGGCGAAAGAAGGGTTGCAGGATGGTGAGCAAGGTGATCGAGGCTGTCACGGAACGTATCCGGCAGCGCAGTCGACCCAGCCGTGCCGCGTATCTCGACCGGATCGCGCGCGCCGCCGACGAGGGACCGCGTCGGGCGCATCTGACCTGTGGCAATCAGGCCCACGCCTATGCCGCGATGGGCGCCGACAAGGACGCGCTGGCGGCGGAACGCGCGCCCAACATCGGGATCGTGACCGCCTATAACGACATGCTTTCGGCGCATCAGCCATTCCAGAGCTTTCCCGACATGATCAAGCAGACCGCCCGCGCCGCGGGCGGCACCGCGCAGGTGGCAGGCGGCGTGCCCGCCATGTGCGACGGCGTCACGCAGGGCCAGACCGGGATGGAGCTGAGCCTGTTTTCGCGCGATGTCATCGCAATGGCCGCGGGTGTCGCGCTCAGCCACAATACATTCGACGCGGCGCTTTATCTGGGGGTCTGCGACAAGATCGTGCCGGGGCTGATCATCGCCGCCGCCAGTTTCGGCCATCTGCCCGGCATCTTCGTGCCCGCGGGCCCCATGCTGAGCGGCCTGCCGAACGACGAGAAATCCCGCGTCCGCCAGCAGTTCGCCAGCGGGGAAGTCGACCGCGCGCGCCTGATGCAGGCGGAGATGGAAAGCTATCACGGCCCCGGAACCTGCACCTTTTACGGCACCGCCAACACCAACCAGATGCTGATGGAATTCATGGGGCTGCACCTGCCCGGCGCCTCCTTCGTCAACCCCGGCACGCCGTTGCGCGATGCGCTGACGCGCGCCACCACCGAACGCGCGCTGCGCATCACCGCGCTCGGCAATGAGTTCACCCCGGTGGGCGAGGTGCTGGACGAGCGCGCCTTCGTCAACGGCATGGTCGGGCTGATGGCGACCGGCGGGTCGACCAACCTGGTACTGCACCTGCCGGCCATGGCCAAGGCTGCCGGTATCCTTCTGGATCTTCAGGATTTTTCGGACATCTCCGCCGCCGTCCCGCTGATGGCGCGGGTCTATCCCAACGGGCTGGCGGATGTGAACCATTTTCATGCCGCGGGCGGGCTGGGCTATATGATCGCCGAGCTGCTGGAAGCGGGATTGCTGCATGAGGACGTGCGCACGGTGGCGGGCGGCGGGTTGCGGGCCTACACGCGCGATCCCAAACTGACGGACGGCGCGCTCGGCTGGCAGGATAGCTGGCCCGACGGCGCCCGCGGCACGCTCAACGACAAGATCCTGCGGCCCGTGGGCGATCCCTTCCAGCCCACCGGCGGGCTGGTGCAGTTGTCGGGCAACCTGGGCCGCGGCGTGATCAAGATTTCCGCCGTCAAGGACGACCGCCACGTCATCGAGGCGCCGGTGCGCGTGTTCCATGACCAGGACGCGGTGAAACAGGCGTTTCGCGCCGGCGAATTCACCAGCGACACCATCGTCGCGGTGCGGTTCCAGGGCCCCAAGGCCAACGGAATGCCCGAATTGCATGGCCTCACGCCGGTTCTGTCGATCTTGCAGGAACGCGGGCTGCGCGTCGCGCTGATCACCGACGGGCGCATGTCGGGTGCAAGCGGCAAGGTGCCCGCCGCCATCCACATCAGCCCCGAGGCCGCCGTGGGCGGGCCGATCGCGCGGCTGATCGACGGCGACATCGTGCGGCTGGACGCCGATACTGGCCGCATCGAGGTGCTGAGCGAAGGGTTCGCCGACCGCCCCGCCGCGACGGCGGATCTTTCGGCCAATTCCCACGGGCTTGGCCGGGAATTGTTCGAGGTCTTTCGCCAGAACGTCGGGCTGTCGACCGAAGGCGCCTCGGCATTGCTTTGACCCCTGTTACACGAGGACATCCCATGACCCCAAATCAGGCAAGCGCACGCGCCGAGGAAATCTGCGCCAAGGCCCCGATCATTCCCGTTCTTGTTGTAGATGACGCCGCATCCGCGCTGCCGCTGGCCGAGGCGCTGGTTGCGGGCGGGCTGCCGGTGCTGGAGGTGACGCTGCGCACGCCGCAGGCGCTGGACGCCATCCGGGAAATGAGCCGCGCGCGGGGCGGCATCGTCGGGGCAGGCACGCTGCTGAGCCCGCAGGACGTCGCCGACGCCGTCGATGCAGGCGCGACCTTCGGCGTGTCGCCCGGGGCGACCGACAGGCTGCTCGACGCCTGCGAGGAGGCCGGCCTGCCGCTGCTGCCCGGCGCCGCGACCGCGAGCGAGGTGATGCACCTGCTGGAGCGCGGCTATACCGTGCAGAAATTCTTTCCCGCCGAAGCCTCGGGCGGCGCGCCCGCGCTGAAATCCATCGGCGGGCCGATCCCGGCCGTGTGCTTCTGTCCGACGGGCGGCATCACGATGCGCAACGCCCCCGATTACCTGAGCCTGCCCAACGTGCTTTGCGCGGGCGGATCATGGGTGGCCCCGCAAAATCTGATCGCCGGAAAGGACTGGGCGGGGATCGAGACCCTTGCCCGAGAGGCCGCCACACTGCCGCGGTGATCGCCGCAACAGGTCGGCGCAAGGCCGCAGGGCGCGGGTCCGTCGCCGCGCGGATGGCGGCGGCTCAGGAGCCGTGCTGCCCCATGCGCGCGGCGCGCCCGCCCCTGCGCCCTGCGCCCTGCCCTTTGGCCGCGCCCTCGCCCTGCGTCGATCGCAGCACCGCGGTCATCGGGTGATCGGGATGCCCGGCGCCGTATTTCGCCAGCAATTCGGCCGCGGCCCGTTCCGGGGTGACACCCTCGGGCAGGCTCATCGCCCAATCCAGAAAGATCGACCGGCATTCCGGCGCGCCGATCCCTTCGATCCGGTAGGATTCGGCGATGAGGCCCTTCTTGTCTATGTCTGCGGTCTGCGTGGTCATGGGAGCGATCCTTTCGCGGCGGTCTGTTCCTGAACGGACGTCAGAAACCCTTCTATGATCTGCGTGGCGATATGTTGTTGCTGGCTCAGATGCGACGCCAGATCCTCAATTCCGTCCCTGCCCGTCTCGCGCAGCAGAAATTCCACCGCGCCCCGACCCAGATCGGCGACCGGCACGATCGCATGGGTCACCAGCCGGACGACCTGCTGCACCTTGACGAAAACGTCATAGGCGCTCAGCACCGCTTGCGCATCCGTCTGCGCGATCAGCCCGGCCGCGACGCCTGCCATGACCTGGCCGTGGACGGTGCGATCGGGCGATCCCGCCAGCAGGGCGATCCCCTGGCCGAAAAGCTCGATGTCCTGCATCCGGCCCGACCCCGCCTTTGGATCCCAGACACCCCCGCCGGGTTTGGCCTCTGCCAGTCTGCGGCGCATATCGGCCAGATCGCGCAGGATCTTACCGGGGTCGTGGGGGTCCGACAACAGGTCGCGCCGGAACGCGTCGATCCGCGCGCCAAGCTCGGCCGATCCGGCCACCGGGCGCGCCCGCGTCAGGGCCAGATGCTCCCACGTCCAGGCTTCGTCCCTCTGATAGGCCTCGAACGACGCCAGAGAGGTCGCGACAGGACCCTGCCGCCCCGACGGCCGCAGCCGCATGTCGACCTCGTAAAGCCGCCCCTGCGCCATTGGCGCGGACAGCGCCGTCACCAGGGCCTGGGTTAACCTGGCATAGTAGCTGCGCGACGCAAGGGACCGTTTTCCATCGGAATTTTCAACTCCGTCCGCATCATATATGACGATAAGGTCCAGATCGGACGCGGCGTTCAACCGGCTCGCCCCGAGCGACCCCATCGCGATGACGCTGGCCCCCTTGCCGGGGGGAGCGCCGTGGCGGGCGGCGAACATGGATTGCACCGGCTGCCAGAGCGCGGCAACGACCGCCTCGGCCAGATCGCCGTATTGGCGCCCGGCCTGGCCCGCGTCGATCAGCCCGCGCAGATGGTGCACCCCGATGCGGAAATTCCATTCCTTGCACCAGCGTCGCGCCTCATCGAGCTGTTTTTCATAATCCTCGATCGCGTCCAGCTGCCGGGTCAGCATCGCGCTCAGCTCTCCCACGCCGGGCCAATCCTCGAAAAAGCTGCCGCCCAGCACGGCATCGAGCACCGCCGCGTTGCGCGACAGATATTGCGCAAGCCCCGGCGCCGTCGCGCAGATGTCGACCAGCAGGTCGACGAGCTGGCTGTTCGATTTGAACAGCGCGAAAAGCTGAACGCCGGCGGGCAGGCCCTGAAGGAACAGGTCGAACTGGATCAGCGCTTCTTGCGGGCGGGCAGCCTTGCCCAACCGGTCCAGGATTTCGGGGCGCAGCCATTCGAAAATCTCGGCCGCGCGTTCGGATCGCAGCGCCGGATAGGTTGGCCACCGCTCGACGATTGCTTTCATTTCCGGCGTTATTTCAACTTCTTGTGGAACGTTCTTGGAGTCCGGCGCAAAGAAGGGGTCCATCCAGGCGGCCACCGACAAAAGCCGATCCTTCAGCCTGTGCTGAAACCTCTGCGTGTCGGCTTCGCCCATGAAGCGCGCGAGCCGATCGAACCCTTCCGGCCCCGAGGGCAGACGGTGCGTCTGCGCGTCGTTGATCATCTGCAGGCGGTGCTCGACCTCGCGGTGTTCGAGGTAGTGACCGTGCAGCGCGTCGGCGCAATCGGGCGCGATCCATCCCGCCGCGCTGAGCGCATGCAGCCCCGCAAGCGTGCCGCGCGCGCGCAGTCCCGGATCGCGCCCGCCCGATACGAGTTGATGCGTCTGCACGAAGAATTCGATCTCCCTGATGCCGCCGGGGCCCAGTTTCATGTCGTGGTCGGCCAGCACGATGTCGCGGCGCAGTCCCTTGTGTTCGCGAATGCGCAGCCGCATGTCGTGCGCGTCCTGGATCGCGGCGAAATCCAGATGCTTGCGCCAGACGAAAGGCGTCAGCGCGCGCAGGAAGGCACGGCCCACATCCAGATCGCCCGCGCAGGCGCGCGCCTTGATGTAGGCGGCACGCTCCCAATTGCGCCCGACGCTTTCATAATAGCGCTCGGCCGCCGTGGTCGACAGACACACCGGCGTGACCGAAGGATCGGGGCGCAGCCGCAGATCGGTGCGGAACACGTAGCCGTCGTTGGTGATGTCCGACAGCATCGCCGCCATGCGCCGGGTCACGCGCACGAAGACGGCGCGCGCCTCGGCCACGTCGGGGCCGTCGAAGCGGGTATCGTCAAACAGACAGATCAGGTCGATGTCGGAGGAATAATTCAATTCTCCCGCGCCCAGCTTGCCCATCCCCAGAACGCTCATCCCCGCCACCCCGGCGGGATCGTCCTCCAGCATGGCGGGGGTGACGCCCGGCAGCTTGTCGCGGCGCACCTCGGCGGCGACCAGATCGCGCAAGGCGACATCGACGGCCGCATCCGCAAAATCGCCGAGCGCGCCCGTCACCTGTTCCAGCTTCCAGATGCCGCCCAGATCGGCCAGCGCGGTCAGCAGCGCGACGCGCCGCTTCTGGCGGCGCAGCGCGCCCTTCAGATCCGCACCGCGCAGCGCGGCGGTGGCGCGCAGCATGGACGCCATCGCCTCATCCGCGCTGCTGTCGGCTGCGCTGTGCAGCCAATCCGCCTCGCGCAGCAGCAGCCCTTGCAGATAGGGGCTGCACCCGGCCGCGCCCGCGATCAATTCGCGCGCGGGCGCGGGGAAGGCTGCAAAACCGGCGGCCACTTCGGCGCCGATTTCGGCGTCGTACGGAATCGGTGTGCGGCAGATGTCACGAAGCAACTTCATGGCGTAAACTGGTCAGGCTTTGCCGACGGGGTCAATATCGGCGGCGGCGCTCAAAATTCGACATGAACGGCCTTGAACGAGGCCGGACGCCCTCCCACCTATGTAAATGTAAACAACATTCACATGCAAAACGGAGTATCCCTCAATGTCTGCAATCACCACATGGCCCGGCATCGCGGAAACCTGGCTTGATGACCGGGGCCGCGCGGCCTGGATCGCCGCCACCGTTCTGGGCCTGATCTTCGCCTGGCCGCTGGGTCTGGCGCTGCTGGCCTACAGCATCTGGAGCGGCCGACTGTTTTCGCGCAGCCGCAACTGGCGCAAGATGCGCAGCGTCTCGAAGGGTTACGGCTTTGCCAGCACCGGCAATCAGGCATTCGACGCCTACAAGGCCGAAACCCTGCGCCGCCTGGAAGACGAGCAGCAAGCGTTCGAAAGCTTCCTCAAGCGCCTGCGCGAAGCCAAGGACAAGGCCGAGTTCGACGAATTCATGCAAGACCGGGCCAAGGATGGCAAGGAGCGCGTGACCGTGGACGCCGAGGCCCAGTAACATCCTTTCAGCGGATGCGGGGCGCGGGCCGGGATCGAATTTCCCGGCCCGCCCTTTTCAAAACGGCACGCAGGCCACATCTGAAAGCCATGAGCATGACCATGAACGATACATATTACGCAGCCCTGCCCGATCCCGAGCGCCATGCGGAATTCTACCGCGATGTGCCCTCCAAGCGCCTGTTCGTCTGGATCGTCGATGTGATCATCACCGGCACGATCACCGCGCTGCTGGTGCCCTTCACGCTGTTCACGGCGCTGTTCTACCTGCCGCTTCTCTATCTGACGGTCGGGTTTCTCTACCGCTGGGCGACGCTGTCGGGCAGGTCGGCCACCTGGGGCATGCGCCTGGCCGGGATCGAGTTCCGCACCCGCATGGCCGAGCGTTTCGACGCGGGCACCGCGTTGCTGCACACGATCGGCTACAGCGTCTCGATGGCGATGGTGATCCCGCAGGTCCTTTCGGTGGGCCTGATGATGACCGGGCCGCGCCGCCAGGGCCTGAGCGATCTGATCCTGGGCAGCGCCGCCATCAACAAGGCACAGGCGAGCGACCTTGTTTGAATCACATCCGCTCAAATCGCCACTGGACATCAATCGCGGTCTTGCTACCCTTATGGCGACCCAGGACAGACGATAACCCATGCGACACACTCTGCCGATTGCGCCGCAGTTCTATGTAACCGCTCCCCAGCCCTGCCCCTATCTCGAGGGCCGGATGGAAAGGAAGCTGTTCACTGCCTTGCAGGGCGAGCATTCGGGAAAGCTCAACGACTCGCTTTCCAAGCAGGGGTTTCGCCGGTCGCAAAACGTGCTTTACCGCCCTTCCTGCTCGGAATGCTCGGCCTGTCTGTCCGCGCGGATCAAGGTGGCGGATTTCCGGCCCAGCAAAAGCCAGCGTCGCGCGCTCAAGCGCAATGCCGACCTGCGCCGCGATGCGACCTCACCCTGGGCGACAGAGGAACAATATGCGCTGTTCCGCGCATACCTCGATGCGCGCCATGCGGCGGGCGGGATGGCCGACATGGACATCTTCGAATTCGCCGCCATGATCGAGGAAACCCCGGTCAGATCGCGTGTGATCGAATACAGCCGCACCGATCCCGAAAACCCCACGGAACGCATCCTGTCCGCCGTCTGCCTGACCGACGTGCTGGATGACGGGCTTTCGATGGTCTATTCGTTTTTCGAGCCCGCCCGCAGCAGGCTGTCGATGGGCACCTACATCATCCTGGATCACATCCGCATCGCCGAAGAGGCAGGCCTGCCTTATGTCTATCTGGGCTATTGGGTGCCCGGCAGCCCCAAGATGGACTACAAGGCAAATTTCACCGCGGTCGAGGTCTACAAACAGAGCGAATGGCAACCGCTGGGCGATCCGGCGGATTATCGCGCCGATCTGCACCCGCTGTCGACCGATCCGATCGCCGAACAGGTGGCGCGGATCGACCTGCCCGACACACGGCCGACCAAGGCCTGAGCAGGCACGGCGCCGCCGGTCCCCTCCCCACGCCCGGCACAGCGGCCAAGGCGCGCTTCAAGGCCCGCGGGAGCAAGGCTTTGCATGAAAATCCGCGTCGCCTTCACGCGTCGCGTCAGGGTCCGTTGCCCGCGCTCAGCGGCCCGGGGCGCACGGTGCGGCGCATCCATGACAGGGCCTCGTCGGACCGCACGGCGCCGTGCATGAAGCCGTGGGGCATGCCCTCGGCCTCGACCAATGTGACGTCGCGCCCCTGCGCCGTGGCCCATTGCGCCAGCCTGCGACTGTCATCGGCAAGTGAGTCGCGCCCCGAGACCAGCAGCGTCAGCGGCGCCCCCGTCCCGCGAAAGCTGTCGAACATCCGCTCGGGCAGCGCGGGGCCCAAGCGGGCGTACATCGCGGCCACATCTGCGGCGGACAGCGTGTCGGCGCTGTCGCCCAACCGGCGCATGCTGTCGCTCTCGCGCAGGCCGAAAGCGCCGTAAAAGCTGATGATCCGTTCTATCCGCGCCGCGGTCGAGGGCAACAGCCCCGCCTCCGCCCAGAGCGCGACCGCCGCCCCGGCGCTGTCGCCCGCCAGCATGAGCGATTGCGGACGGCGCAGCGCGTTGATCCGCCCCGAAAGCGCGGCGTTCACCGCCGTCACGGCATCGACCTTTTGCGCGGGGAACGGATGCTCGGGCGCCAATCTGTATTTCACCGACAGAACCTGACGCCCGGTCTCGCGGGCCAGCACCGCGCAAAGCGCGCGATGCGTGCTGGGCGACCCGACCATCCAGCCGCCGCCGTGAAAATAGAGGATGGGCACCGCGTGCAGGATATCGGCCGGGGTGAACAAAAGCCCCTCCGCCCCGAGCGCCGCCAGTTCGGTGACGCCCACGTCGGCGGGCAGATCGGCGTTGAAGGCTTCGCGCTCGCGCGCATAGGTCGCGCGCAGGGCGTCCACATCCCCGGCCTGCCAGTCGAGGCTGATATTGGGATTGGCCGAGGCGTTCACAGGTAATCCGACCGGCTGAGCCCATATTTCGCCATCTTCTCGTTGAGCGTCCGGCGCGGCAGGCAAAGTTCATCCATCACCGAGGAAATAGAGCCCTTGTGACGGCGCATCGTGTTGTCGATCAGCATCCGCTCGAACGCCTCGACATATTCCTTGAGCGGCTTGCCTTCGGTCGTCAGCGTGGGCTGCATTTCGGCGTTGTCGGCCATCAGCAGCGACGCGATCGAACCCGAGCCGCGCCGGTTTTGCAGGATCGCGCGCTCGGCCACGTTGATCAGCTGGCGCACGTTGCCGGGCCAGGGCGCCTGCAACAGCTGCGCGGCCTCCTGCGCGGCGACCTCGGGGGCGTCGGTGCCGTATTCCTCGGCGAATTGCTGGCCGAAACGGTTGAACAGCGTCAGGATGTCCTCGCCGCGCGTGCGCAGCGGCGGCATGGTGATCTTCATCGCGGCGAGGCGATAGTAAAGATCGGGGCGCATCGCATCCTCGCAGGTCTTGTCGGGCTCCTGCAGGTTGCAGATCGCCACGATGCGCGTTTCCGCCGGGGTGCCCTGTTCATTGATGAAGGTCAACAGGCGCGCCTGAAGGGTCTGCGGCAGCGCGTCGATATCCTCCAGCAGCAGGGTGCCGCCGCGGGCCTCCTCGACCAGCGGGATAGAGCCGTCGCGCGAGGGACCGAACAGCTTTTCGTTGAGATCGTCCTCGCCATAGGCCGCGCAGCTGAGAAAGACGAATTTCTTGCCCGCGCGCGGGCCGACCGCGTGCAGCGCATGGGCCACCAGCGTCTTGCCGGTGCCGGTTTCCCCGTCGATCAGCACGTGGCCGTCGGCCTGCCCCAGATCCAGGATGTCCTCTCTCAGGCGATCCATCACCGGCGAGGAGCCGATCAGCTTGCGCATCAGCACGGTGCCGTCCGACAGCTCGCGCCGCAACGCCCGGTTGTCGAGCGTCAGCCGCCGCGTCTGGCTGGCGCGTTTGGCCAGTTCGGTCATCCGATCGGGGTTGAAGGGCTTTTCCAGGAAATCATAGGCACCCACGCGCATTGCCTCGACCGCCATCGGCACGTCGCCGTGGCCGGTAATCATGATGACGGGCAGCGCGCTGTCCATCCCCATCAGGCGTTTCAGAAAGGCCATCCCGTCCATGCCGGGCATCTTGATGTCGCTGACGACGATGCCGGGCCAGTCGGAGCCCACCTTTTTCAAGGCCTCCTCGGCGCTGGGGAATGTCTCGGTGTCATAGCCGCTCAGCGCCAGCCACTGGCTGATGGACTGACGCATGTCCTGTTCATCGTCGACGATCGCAATCTTCATGGCGTCCGGCATGTCTCTCCTACTCCGCGGCCGCGGTTTCCTTCAATATGGGGATCTGCACCTCGAATACAGCCCCACCGTCCTCGGCGTTTCGCGCCGTCAGCCTACCACCTAGGTCGTTCACGATCCCCGACGAGATCGCAAGCCCCAGTCCCACGCCCTCGCCCGGCTTTTTCGTGGTGTAGAACGGGTCGAAAAGCGCATCCAGATCGGCGATGCCGGTCCCGTTGTCACGCACAGTCAGCGTCGCGAATTTCCCCGCCGACAGGAAGATGTCGAGCACCGGCTCCTCCTGCTCGTTCATCGCATCCAGCGCATTGCGGAACAGGTTGATGATGACCTGTTCCAGCCGGATGCGGTCGGCCATGATATAGACCTCATGCCGGGGCATGGTACTGACGATTTCAACGTGGCGCAGCCTGAGCTGCGGCTCCATCATCGCGAGCGCGGCGGAAACCGAGGCGCGCATGTCCACCGGCTCGACCGCGTCGCCGCCCTTGCGGGCATAGGATTTCAGCTGCCGCGTGATCGCGCCCATGCGTTCGATCAGATCGTCGATCCGCTGGAACGACGACAGCGCCTCCTCGGGGCGCTTGCGTTGCAGCAGCAGCTTGGCGCCGGCCAGATAGGTCTTCATCGCGGCCAGCGGCTGGTTCAGCTCATGGCTGACGGCGGCCGACATCTCGCCCATCGCGGCCAGTTTCGACGATTGCGCCAGCGTCTGCTCGGCGACCTCCAGCGTCTTTTCCACGCGCTCGCGTTCTGCGATCTCCCGCTCCAGCCGCTCGTTCAGGCGGCGCAGACCGGCGGATTCGCGCTGGAACAGCAGCGACCGCGACACCGCGCGGCGGCTGAACAGGTAAAAGGTCAGCGCCAGCAACAGCGCGAACCCCATGATTTCCAGCGCCAGCACGCCATTCACCCGTTCGCGCACCGAGGCGTAGGAACTGAAGAGCGACAGCTTCCAGCCCTGGAAGGGGATCCGCCCGTCGCGGCGCAGCACCGTCTGATGGCCGAAATAGGACTCGTCGGGCAGGCTGCTCCAGTCCGCGGTCGCCTGGATCGCACGCACCACCGCCGACGGCGGGCTGGTCGATTTCAGCGCCTCTTCGACGGTGCGGCCGCGCCACCGGCTTTCGGTGGACAGGATCACCCGACCTTCGCTGTTCGCGACCAGGACGGCGTCGGCCGTGCCGCGCCAGCGGTTTTCCAGCTTTTTCAGATCGACCTCGACCACGATCACGCCGATGCCGCGCTTTTCCGACTCGATCCGGCGCGAATAGGCGAAGTTGTAGGCCCCCGTGTCCAGCTGCTGAGAGGTGAACACCGTGTCGTTGGCGCGCAGCGCCTCGACGAAATAGGGATCGTTGCGATGCGCAGCACCCAGTCGGCTGCGGTCGGTGGCGGCCACGACACGCCCGCCTTCGTCCAGCAGCATCAGCGAGGCCGAGCCGATTTCCCCCTGATAGGAAATCAGCCGCTGCGAGGTGGCCAGGTAATCGCCCGAGTTCAGCGCCCCGATCAGCGCGGGATCGCGCGACAGCAGCAAAGGCACCACGGAATTGCGCTGCAATTCGCTGACGATATTGCCGGAGTAGAGCGCCAGGCGCAGCTCGGCCCGGTTGAGCGCGTTGATCGAATAACGCTCGGTCAGCAGCGCGTTGGTCATCCATATGGTGATCCCCGCGATCACCATCAGGAAAAAGACGATCCCGCGCAGAACCCAGGAATTGGTGCGCGCGATCTCCAGTTCGCTGGCGTCTGTCTGCTGCGTCATGGCGAAAAGCCTAGGCCGCGCTCAGGCGGGGCTCAAGCGGGAACGACGCTGTCCAGCAGGGCGCGGAACAGCCTTGAGCCGTCGGTGCCGCCCTGCGCCGGGTCGACGGCGCGTTCGGGGTGGGGCATCATCCCCAGCACCCGCCGGTTGGCCGACAGCACCCCCGCGATATCGCCCGACGATCCGTTGGGATTGTCGAGATAGCGGAAGGCCACGCGATCCTCGGCGTCGAGACGCTGGAGAAGGTTCGGGTCGGCCAGGTAATTGCCGTCATGATGCGCGATGGGGATGTCGATGCGCGCGCCTGCCTCATAGCCGCCGGTAAAGGCGCTGTCGGCGGTGGCGACCTCCAGCCCCTCGGTGCGGCAGACGAATTTCAGCCCCGCGTTGCGCATCAGCGCCCCGGGCAGGATGCCGGTTTCGGTCAGGATCTGGAACCCGTTGCACACGCCCAGGACATAGCCGCCGCCATCGGCGAAATCGGCAAGCGCGCGGCACACCGGTGATTGCGCGGCGATCGCCCCGCAGCGCAGGTAATCGCCGAAGGAAAACCCCCCCGGCACGCCCAGCATGTCGAGCCCGTCCGGCAGCCGCGTTTCCTTGTGCCAGACCGGCACGACCTCGAACCCGGCGGCGCGCAGCGCGACGATCATGTCACGATCGCAGTTCGAGCCGGGAAAGACGATGACACCAGCCTTCATCTCGGGTCTCCTCTCAACGCGGGCGGCGGCGGCGTGTGGCCGCCGCGCCTAGCCCTGGACAATCTCGATGTCGAATTTTTCGATGACGGTATTGGCAAGCAGGCGTTCGCACATGCGGCGCACGTCCTGCTCCGCCCGGTCGCTGTCGGCATCGGCCAGATCAAGTTCGATGATCTTGCCCTGGCGCACGCCGTTCACCCCGTCAAAGCCAAGCGCGCCGAGCGCATGGCGCACGGCCTCGCCCTGCGGGTCGAGGACCCCATCCTTCAACATGACATGCACACGGGCTTTCATCGGCAGATCCCACTGTTGTCGCTGTCAGTTGATCAGCGTCGGTTTCATGATGTGCGTGGTGTTCGTGGGCAGCACGCCCAGACGCCGCGCGACTTCGGTATAGGCGTCGGCAAGATTGCCCAGATCCCGGCGGAAGACATCCTTGTCGAGTTTCTGGCCGGTCTCGATGTCCCACAGGCGGCAGCTGTCGGGGCTGATCTCATCCGCCACGATCAGGCGCTGGAAATCGCCATCCCAGACGCGGCCGACCTCGATCTTGAAATCGACCAGCTTGATGTTCACGCCGAACATGACGCCCGACATGAAGTCGTTGACCCGCAGCGACAGCGCGATGATGTCGTCGAGATCCTGCTGGCTGGCCCAGCCGAAGGCGATCACATGCTCCTCGGAGACCAACGGATCGCCGAGCGCATCGTCCTTGTAGCAGAATTCGATGATCGGCCGCGGCAGCGCGGCGCCCTCGTCCAGCCCCAGCCGCTTGGCAAGCGATCCGGCGGCGAAGTTGCGCACGATGATCTCGAGCGGAATCATCTCGACCTGGCGGATCAGCTGTTCGCGCATGTTCAGCCGGCGGATGAAATGGGTGGGCACGCCTATATTCGTCAGCCCGGTCATGAAAAACTCGCTCAGGCGATTGTTCAACACGCCCTTGCCTTCGATGATTTCCCGTTTTTCGGCGTTGAACGCGGTCGCGTCATCCTTGAAATACTGCACGAAAGTGCCCGGCTCCGGGCCATCGTAAAGGATCTTGGCCTTGCCCTCGTAGATTTTCTTGCGGCGTGCCATTCGGAGCTCCGATATGCGTCAAGGGGCCCCGAAGGACCCGATCATTTGCGTCCGTATAGGCCAACCCCAGGAGGGGGGCAAGGCGACTTACCCCTTGGATGCGCGCAGTGCTCCGCTTGCGATGGGACAGCCGGGTTTCCATATTGATAATATGCAAATTTTCCTGCGGGAGGACGCAATGACAGGTTTTCAGGACAGAGAGAAGGCATTCGAGAACAAGTTCGCGCATGACGCGGATATGCTCTTTCGGGCCGAGGCGCGGCGCAACCGCCTGCTGGGGCTGTGGGCGGCGGAGCTGATGGGACGCACCGGCGACGAGGCCGCCGCCTATGTCACCGAGGTGATCCGCGCCGATTTCCAGCACCCGGGCGACGAGGACGTGTTTCGCAAGCTGCGCGACGATCTGGGTCCGCTGGCCGACGAGGTGACCATCCGCGCGCAGATGCATGAAAAGATGGCGCAGGCCAAGGCGCAGGTGATGGAAGAGCTGTAGGCGCGGTGCCTTGCGCCGCATTGCACTCGACCCGATCGGCCCGCCGGCCCTGCATCCGGTCCGCCGCCATCGACCGGAGGCCATTGGGCCTGGGCGTTGGGGCTCGATCGCGGGGGACGCGCCCGGAACCTGCCTGCTCAGCGCCCTATTTTCGCCGCAATGCACCTGCCTGCTGCGGGAACCCTGAATGAGGGACGATGAACCAGCGGAAGGATGAGACGATGGAACGCAACACACGCACCGGCCTCGCATCGCGGACCGCTCGGGCGGGCAATGTCGTTCCGTTCCCCCTGTCGCGCGCCGTCACCGCCGTCACCGCCGTCACCGCCGTCACCGAGGAAACGCTGATCGCGCCCGCGATGCGTGTCGCCACGCTGCGCGGCCTGGTCCGGGCAGACCATCTGGCCGCGGGAGAGCGCGTCATCACCCGTCGCGGCGTGCAGAAGGTGCAGGCCGTCATCCGCCCTGCCCGCGCCGAGGTCGAGCAGATCCCCTTCGTCCTGATCCCGGCCGGTGCGCTGGGGGAAAACCGGCCGCTCGACGACCTGCGCGTGCCCGCGAGCCAGCGGATTTTCCTTGCACCGGGCGGCGACACCCTCTCCGCGGGCGCCCTGGCCGAGGCCCGTGGCGTTCCCGCCCATTACTGCGAGGCCCCGTCGGATGTGGTGCAACTGACGTTCGCGCAGGATGCCGTCTTGCAGATCGAAGACATTCAGATGAGCTGTCCCGCGCGTCGCTGATGCCCGGCGCGCCGTGAAAGAATCATCCGCGCCCGGCCCGCGGGGCGTTTCGGTGATCCAGGGGTCGCATTCGACCCTTGCTCCCGAAAATTCATCATCTACATGAGAATTATGAATTTGCCTCCTGCCCCCGCAGATGGCACATGCCGCGCATTGCGGTAGGGAAAGGCCGATCTATGACCAATGCGCTCGCGCAGATGCTTGAAACGCGTGACTGGCTGCTGGCCGATGGCGCGACGGGAACGAATCTTTTCAACATGGGGCTGACCTCGGGCGATGCGCCCGAGCTGTGGAACGAACAGCACCCCGACCGCATCCGCCAGCTTTACCGCGGCGCCGCCGACGCGGGCAGCGATATCTTTCTGACCAACAGTTTCGGCTCGAACGCCTCGCGGCTGAAACTGCACGACGCGGCGCACCGCGCGCATGAGCTGTCGCGCATGGCGGCGGAACTGGGCCGCGACGTGGCCGACGCCTCGGGACGCAAGATCGTCGTCGCGGGCTCGATGGGGCCGACCGGCGAGATCTTCGAGCCGATGGGCAGCCTGACGCATGAAAACGCCGTCGAGATGTTCCATGAACAGGCCGAGGGGCTGAAAGCCGGCGGCGCCGATGTCCTGTGGGTCGAGACCATTTCCGCCGCCGAGGAATACCGCGCCGCCGCCGAGGCCTGCCGCCTGGCCGACATGCCCTGGTGCGGCACCATGAGCTTCGACACCGCCGGACGCACGATGATGGGCCTGACGTCATCCGACATGGTGGCGCTGGCGACCGGGCTGCCGCACGCGCCGATGGCCTTCGGCGCGAACTGCGGCGTGGGCTCTTCCGACCTGCTGCGCACGGTGCTGGGCTTTGTCGCGGCGGGCCCCGAGATGCCGATCATCGCCAAGGGCAACGCGGGCATTCCGAAATATGTGGACGGACACATCCACTACGACGGCACGCCCGAGCTGATGGCCGAATACGCGGTCATGGCGCGCGACTGCGGCGCCACCATCATCGGCGGCTGCTGCGGCACGATGCCCGAACACCTCAAGGCGATGCGCGCCGCGCTCGAGACGCGCCCGCGCGGCGAGCGACCGACACTGGATCAGATAACCGCGACGCTCGGCGGGTTTTCCTCGGCCTCGGACGGCACGGGCGACGATGTGCCCGCCCCGCGGCGCACCCGGCGCCGTGGCGGCTGACGCGGCCTCCCGCGCGGGCCACGGCCCGCGCAGGGGACCCGCCGCCGGGCCCCAGGTCGGTGCCGGTGCCGCTGATGTCGCAATTCGCGCAGCGGCGGCGCGGGCGAAAGATCATCTGTCGAATTGAAAACGCTCCTTTAGCAAACGGAATGGCGATATGGCTGACGAAGAAGAAGAGATCATCCTGTCCGAACTGGATGACGACGAGCTTGTCCAGCAGATGTTCGACGACCTTTACGATGGCCTGCGTGACGAGATCATCGAGGGCGTCAACATCCTGCTGGAACGTGGCTGGGCGCCCTACAAGGTTCTGACCGAGGCGCTGGTCGGCGGCATGACGATCGTGGGCAACGATTTCCGCGACGGGATCCTGTTCGTGCCCGAGGTGCTGCTGGCGGCCAACGCGATGAAGGGCGGCATGGGCGTGCTCAAGCCGCTGCTGGCGGAAACCGGCGCGCCGCGCATGGGCAAGATGGTCGTGGGCACGGTCAAGGGCGACATCCATGATATCGGCAAGAACCTCGTGTCGATGATGATGGAAGGCGCGGGATTTGAGATCGTCGACCTCGGCATCAACAATTCGGTCGAGAAATACATGGACGCGCTGGAAAGCGAGCAGCCCGATATCCTGGGCATGTCCGCGCTGCTGACGACGACCATGCCCTACATGAAGGTCGTGATCGACACGCTGATCGAAAAAGGCATCCGCGATGATTATGTCGTGCTGGTCGGCGGCGCCCCCCTGAACGAGGAGTTCGGCCGCGCGATCGGGGCCGACGCCTATTGCCGCGATGCCGCCGTGGCGGTGGAGACGGCCAAGGACTATATGCTGCGCAAGCACAACCAGCGCGCCGCGGGCTGAGCCTATCGCCGTCTGTTGCGCGATGCCTGCCGCGCGATGCCCGCCGCGCGATGAAGGAGGGTTTCGATGCAAAAGCGATCCGATACCGCGCCCGCAGACCGCGACCCGACGCCCGCGCCGCCGGAGCACACGCCTGCCCTGCCCTCAGATGAGGCGCTGACGCGTCAGGGGATGTCGCAGGCACGGCGGGAGGGGCGCATCCTGCTGCTGGCGTGCGGTGCGCTGGCGCGCGAGATTCTGGCCCTGAAACAGATCAACGGCTGGGATCACATGGATCTGCATTGCCTGCCCGCGATCCTGCACGTCCGCCCGGAAAAGATCACTCCCGCCGTCGAAGCGGCCATTGCCGCGCACCGCGCGGATTACGACCGGATCTTCGTCGTCTATGCCGATTGCGGCACCGGCGGCCGGCTCGCCGCGAAATGCGCCGATCTGGGGGTGGAAATGGTCGCAGGTCCACATTGCTACGCGTTTTTTGAAGGGGTGGAGGAATTCGCCCTCAAGGAGGAGGTCACCACCTTTTTCCTGACGGATTTCCTGGTGCGCCAGTTCGATGCCTTCGTCACCCGTCCGCTGGGCCTGGACCGGCACCCCGAGCTGCGCGACATGTATTTCGGGAACTACGAAACGCTGGTCTATCAGGCGCAGACCGACGATCCGGCGCTGACCGAAAAGGCGCGCGCCTGCGCCGACAGGCTTGGCCTCGCCTTCGAGCGGCGGTTCACAGGCTACGGCGATCTGGCGCGCGCGCTGGCCGATCAGGCGGGCACCTGAGCCGCCGCCAGCAGACGGATGCGCTCGACCATCGCGCGCAGCCCGTTCGAGCGTTGCGCCGACAGGTGATCGTTGAGACCCAGCCGCGCCAGTTCGGCGGGCGCATCGACGTCCAACACCTGCCGCATCGTCAGCCCGGAATAAAGCGCGTGCAGGATCGCTATCAGCCCGCGCACGATCATCGCGTCGCTGTCGCCGTGAAAGCTGAAGATCGCCTCCGGCCCCTCGCCCTCGACCTTGGGGACGATCCAGACCTGGCTGGCGCAGCCCTCGACCTTGGTGGCGGGCACGCGAAAGGCGTCCTTCAGCGGGTCCATCGCCTTGCCCAGCTCGATCACATGGCGATAGCGGTCCTCCCAGTCGTCCAGGAATTCAAAGGTGTCGACGATGTCTTCAAAGGCTTCGGTGGCCATGCGCGCAGCTCCCTTTCCGCTGCCCCCGAGGTAGATCTTCGCGGCCCCGAGGTCCAGCCCCGCGCAACTGCGATCTTTTCAACTGCACCGGTTTCGGCTACCCCAGCATAAAAGGCGCAAAAGCCGAAGCAACAGCCGTAGGGGACAGTGAACCAGATGAAAAAGCAGATCCTTCTTGTCGTGGCGATCTCGGGCCTGACGGCATCCTGCACCACCCTGCGCGACAGCAGCGCCAATCCGTTCAACTGGTTCGGCAGCAAGCCCCCCGCCCAGACGGCGTCAGGCGCGGTACCGGCGGCGACGCCCGACCCGCGCCCCCTGATCGCCCAGATAACCGCCTTGCGACTGGACCGCGCCCCGGCGGGCGGGATCGTCTACGCCCGCGGCCTGCCCCCGACGCAGGGCTATTACGACGCTGCGCTGGTGCCGCTGAACCGCGGCCGCCCGGTGGACGGCGTGCTGCGCTACGAATTCCGCGCCTCGCCGCCGCCTGCGGACGCGCCGGTCGGCCCCATCCGGTCACGCGAAATCGTCGCGGGCGCGGACATTCCGCGCGCCGTGCTGAACGCGACCACCAGCATCGAGGTGATCGCGGCGGCGAACCGCCAGTCAATCCGCCAGTCGATCCGCCGCCGCTGAGCGCGCCGCTAAAGCTCGATTATGCTGATGTCGTTGCCCTTGGCCCCGAGGGCGATCTTGCCATTGCACAGCCGCAACGCGGCCTCGCCGAAGACCTCGCGCCGCCAACCCTTCAGCACCGGCAGGTCCCGCTCGCCCGCGGCGATGTCGTTCAGTTCCGAGGCGGAGGCGATCAGCTTCTGCGCGACGCCCGAGGCTTCGCAGCGCGCCTTGAGCAGCACGCGCAACAGATCGGCCAGCGCCGGGTTGACCTGAAGCTTGTCGCGCGGATCGCTCACGCGCGGCATGTCCTGCGCGGGAACCGATTTCGCGTCCTCGATGGCCTTGAGGATACCGTCCGCGATCTCGCCCTTGCGGGCCTCGCGCAGCAGCAGGCGCGAACGGCCAAGGTCGGCGTGGCTCGTCGGTTTGTTCGAGGCCAGCTCCAGCAACGCGTCATCCTTGAACACCCGGTTGCGCGGCACGTTGTTCGCCTGCGCATAGGTTTCGCGAAACCGCGCCAGTTCGCGCACCACAGCCATGAACTTGCCCGAGGAGGTCCGCGTCTTGACCCGCCGCCACGCGTCCTCCGGCGTCACGACATAGGTGGCCGGATCGGTCAGCACGCCCAGTTCTTCCTCAACCCAGCTTTGGCGGCCGGTCTTGGCCAGTTCCGCCGAGAGATGTTCGTAGATCACGCGCAGATGGGTCACATCGGCCAGCGCATAGGCCTTTTGCGCCTCGGTCAGCGGTCGGCGGCTCCAGTCGGTGAAGCGCGAGGTCTTGTCGACGCTCTTGTTGGCGATCTTGCGCACCAGCGTCTCATAGCCGGCCTGATCGCCATAGCCGCAGACCATCGCGGCCACCTGGGTGTCGAACAGCGGCTCGGGGATCACCCCGCCGTCGACGAAGAAGATCTCCAGATCCTGGCGGGCGGCATGAAAGACCTTGACGACGGACTTGTCGCGCAAAAGCGCGTAAAGCGGATCGAGCGAGATGCCTTCGGCCAGCGGATCGACCAGCACCGCGGTGCTGTCGTCGGTGCCGGGCATGGCCAGCTGAACCAGGCAGAGCTTCGCGTAATAGGTGCGTTCCCGCAGGAATTCGGTGTCTATCGTCACATAAGGATGGCTTCTCGCCTCCTCGCAAAACCGGGCCAACGCCTCGGTCGTGGTCAGTGTCTGCATGAATGCGGCGTCTTCTGTTGTTGTTGGCGGCCGAGGGCCGGCCTGCGCGCTCCTGGGATCGTAAGAGTGTTAATCAATCCCCGCGAGAAAGAAAACCCCGGCCCGCCTCGACAAGCAGCGGCGTGCGATCGCCCCGCGCGAAGCGGCGCAACACCGCCGGGTAGAGCAGATGCTCCTGCGCCAGCACCTTGCGCGCCAGCGTCCCGGGGGTCTCATCCCGGTCGATCGCCACGCGCGCCTGGCCGAGAACCGGCCCGTCGTCCAGCGCGGGCGTGACCACATGAACCGAACAGCCCGCCCAGGCATCGCCGTTCGCGATCGCGCGCGCGTGGGTGTTGAGCCCCTTGTAAAGCGGCAGCAGCGAGGGGTGAATGTTCAGAATGCGGCCCTGCCAGCGCTCGACGAGGTCCGCGCCCAGCACCCGCATGAACCCCGCCAGGCAGATGATGTCGGGCGCCGCACGATCCAGCCGCTCCGCGAGCGCCCGCTCGAAGGACGCGCGTTCCTCAAAGCGTGTGTGGTCAAGCACATCCGTCGGCACGCCCAGGGCGCGCGCACGCTCCAGCCCGCCCGCCTGTGGGACGTTCGACAGAACCAGAACCGGGGCGGCGGGGTGATCCGGGTCCTGCTGCATGGCCTCGACAAGCCGCACCATGTTCGATCCGCCGCCAGATATCAGGATGGCGACCCGGCGTGTCACAGAAGCGCGCCGCGATAGCTGACGCCGTTGCCCGACGTGATCCGGCCGAGCCTGTGCACCGTTTCCCCCGCACCGCGCAACAGCTCGGCGATGGGCTCGGCGCGGTCGGGGGCCACGACGACAACCATGCCGATACCCGCGTTGAAGGTCTTCAGCAGTTCCGCTTCGGCCAGATGGGCCTGGGCGCCGAGCCAGGCGAAGACCGGCGGCAATTCCCAGCTGTCCAGATCGACCTGCGCGCCCAGCCCCTCCGGCAGAACGCGCGGCAGGTTTTCCGTCAGCCCGCCGCCGGTAATATGCGCCAGCGCATGAACCCCGCCTGCGCCGATCGCCTCGAGCAGCGGCCGCACGTAAAGCCGCGTGGGGGTCAGCAGCGCGCGGCCCAGCGTGGTGGCGCCGGCCTCCTCGCCCTGGTCCGGGTCGGCGGGCGCGGCGAAGGGGGCGGCATCGTCCCAGCCCAAGCCGCTTGCCTCCACGATGCGCCGCACCAGTGAATAGCCGTTGGAATGCACCCCGTCGGAGGCCAGCCCCAGCAGAACGTCGCCCTCGGCCACGCCTGCGGGCAGGGCCCGGCCGCGTTCCATCGCGCCCACCGCGAAACCGGCCAGATCGAAATCGCCGCCCGCGTACATGCCGGGCATTTCCGCCGTCTCGCCGCCGATCAGCGCGGTGCCGGACAGCGCGCACCCCTTGGCGATCCCCTCGACGATGCGCGCCGCGGCCGCGACATCCAGCTTGCCGGTCGCGAAATAATCCAGAAAGAACAGAGGCTCCGCGCCCTGGCAGATCAGGTCGTTCACGCACATCGCCACCAGGTCGATGCCGATCGTATCGGTGATGCCCGTGTCGATGGCGATCCGCAGCTTGGTGCCCACACCATCGGTCGCGGCGACCAGCACCGGATCGTCATAGCCCGCGGCCTTGAGATCGAAGAGCGCGCCGAACCCGCCCAGCCCCGACATCACCCCGGCCCGGCGGGTCGCGGCGGCGGCGGGCTTGATCCGGTCGACCAGGGCGTTGCCCGCGTCGATATCCACGCCAGCCTGGGCATAGGTCATTGCGGTACGGGATTCGGTCATGGCGGGGCTCCGGTGATGTTTGCAGGTCTGCTAGCAGCAGCGGGGCCGATTTGTAAACGCCCCAGCGCCGCCCGGCGCGCGCCGCCGCCTGCCCGCTTGACGCCTGTGATCGGTATGCTAATGGCTGTGGCGGCGGGCCTGTAGCTCAATTGGTTAGAGCAGAGCGCTCATAACGCTTTGGTTGCGGGTTCAAGTCCTGCCGGGCCTACCATCGCCCCGCCCTGTCCCCTGCCTTGTCCGCGATCCGCCCGATCACCGCGGCAGAACCAGATCGACCTGCAAGCCCCCCAGATCCGCACTTTGGCCCAGGCGCAGGCTGCCGCCATGCTGCCGGGCGATATCGGTGGCGATTGCCAGCCCCAGCCCCATGCCCGAACCGCGGTTCTGATTGCGGCCGGGCTCAAGCCGGGCAAACGGCTTGAGCGCCTCTTCACGGTCTTCGGGCGCGATGCCGGGGCCGTCGTCTTCCACCGAAAACCGCACCATCCGGTCGGAAAGCGTCATGGAAATCCGACAATGCGTGCCGTAGCGCAGCGCGTTGCCGACAAGGTTGTCGAGGGCGCGTTCCACTGCATGCGGGCGCAGCGGAACCTGCTCCGCCATCGCAGGCCCGACCCAGTCGACCCCGCGCCCGCCCCGTGCCGCACGCGCCTGCACGCGCTGGCCAAGCGCGGCCGGATCGACATCCTCCAGCGCGTCCAGCGCATCGCCCCGGGCGAATTCGAGGAAGGCGTCCAGCAGACTCTGCATCTCCTCGACGTCGGCTTCCAGGTCCTTCACGTCCTGACCATCCAGCATCGACAGCCCCAGCTTCAGACGGGTCAGCGGCGTGCGCAGATCGTGACTGACCCCCGACAGCATCATCGTGCGCTGCTCGATCTGACGCTCGATCCGGTTGCGCATGTCCATGAAGGCATTCCCCGCCACGCGCACCTCGACCGCGCCCGACGGCGCATAGCTCAACCGCTGGCCCTTGCCGAACGCCTCCGCCGCCAGCGCAAGCTTCTTGATCGGGCGCAGCTGGTTACGCAGGAAGATATAGGCGATGGCCGTCATAAGAATGCCGGTGAACAGCATCAGCACCAGCAGCTGGTGCGGGTTCGTCGCCGACACCCGCCGCCGGTCAAAGCCAAGCGTCAAGGGGCCGTGGCTCGTCTGCACGCCGACGCGCACCATCTTGATGTCGCTGGCCAGATCGATCCAATCGATTTCGGGCACTTCGCTGTGCAGCGTGCGAAACACGGTGATGCCCGAGATGTCGTAGAACAGCCGGGTGTCGGTGAACTGGCGCCGCCGCTCGGCGCTGACGTCAAAGGCCAGCGGGTCCGCCAGCGCCTGTGCCCGCTCAAGCCCTGTCGCACGGTCCGGCGCGCGCTCGACCTCATCGATCATGAAATTGATCTCGAACGCGACATTGCGCACCATCTGGCGGGTCACATCCTCGAACAGGCGCTGAAGGAAGGTGACGCTGACAACCAGTTGCAGCGTCAGGATCGGCACGACCAGGATCAGCGCGGCCCTGCCGTAAAGGCTGCGCGGAAGGTATTGTTTGAGCCAGGCAAAGACCATCGCGTATAACGACCCCAGAACAGTGAACAATGACATCTTGCAGGTTTCCGTGAAAGACACACCCCCCGTCGGCCAATGCGTCACGCTCGAACCCGGCGTCAGGCGCATCCTCGCGCCCAACCCCTCGCCCATGACCTTCTGGGGGACGAACACCTATCTGGTCGGCACCGGCGATGTGGCGCTGATCGATCCCGGCCCCGACAGCGCGGCGCACCGCCAGGCGATCAAGGCCGCGTTGGCCCCGGGGGAACGGGTGTCCCATATTCTGGTCACACACAGCCATCTCGACCATTCCCCTCTGGCGGCCGCGCTCGGCGCGGAATTCGACACGCCGGTGCTGGGGTTCGGCCCGTGGGACGCCGGGATGAGCACACGGATGCGCCAGCTTGCCGCGGCCGGAGGGCTGGAGGGCGGCGAAGGCGTCGACCGCGCCTTCCGTCCCGACCGGGAATTGCGTGACGGCGATACGGTCGCCGCCGACACCTGGCAACTCGAGGCGCTCTGGACCCCCGGCCATATGAGCAATCACATGTGCTTTGCCTTCGGGGACCGCCTCTTCACCGGCGATCTGGTGATGGGATGGGCCAGCTCTCTGGTGTCGCCGCCCGACGGGGATCTGACCGCCTTCATGGCGTCCTGCCGCAGGCTGCAATCGCGCCATGCGCGCATCTATCATCCCGGCCACGGCGCGCCGGTCGCGACCCCGCAAGAGCGGCTCCACTGGCTGATTACCCACCGCGAGACCCGCGAGCGCCAGATCCTCGCGGCCCTGGCCCCCGGACCCGCCACCGCCGCCGCGCTGACCGGGATCATCTATACCGACACCCCTGCCCATCTGCACCCGATGGCCCGCCGCAACATCCTTGCGCATCTCATTGATCTGCAATCGAGAAACATGGTGGACTGCAATGAGCCCCTGACCCCCGACAGCGTCTTCGCCCTGATCTGAAGGCCGCGAAATAAGTTTTTCGATTTTCCCAGAAACGCTCTGGACGCCCCCGATCCCTGTTGCTATATCGCCCCCGTGTTCCGGCGTAGCTCAGCGGTAGAGCAGTTGACTGTTAATCAATTGGTCGTAGGTTCGATCCCTACCGCCGGAGCCAAAATACTGGCAAAGTAAATATCCTGGCTCAGGCTCGACAACCTCGTCGTCGGGGCCATCTGTGATCTCTTCGCTCATCCCCACTCTCGCATGCCGTTCAAGGGGTGATGCGGACCCGGAAGGCGACCGATCCGTTTGAGGCGGGCAGATAGCGGCCGGTGCAGTTCCAGCGGACCGGGCCGTCGTAGCCCGCGATGTTGCTGGTGGGCACGACGAGGTCGCAGCTCATTTCCGGGCTGAGCAGGACGGGCGTCTGCACCGGCTCGGCCAGAACGGTGTAGGCCGGGGTGCGGTCGTAGATGATCACGCTGTGCGCGGCGGAGGCGCTCGGGTTCGAGAGATAGATGCGGTATTCCAGCACGTCGCCCGGACTGCCCGAATTCTGCGCGCCCTCGGGGGTTCCGAGCGTCACGTTCCGCACCGATTTGCTCAGGATGAGCTGGCCCAGCCCCGCGCCCACGTTGAAGCTGTCGGTGTTGCCGGCCGTATGGCTCAAGGTGGTCGCCGCGAAATTGGTCAGCGCCGTGATGTCATAGCTGTAGCGCGCGCCCTGCCCCGCCCCGGAAGACGATGACGTCCGCGTGACGAGGCAAATTCCCTGCCCCGCGACGACCGCGATCGGGCTTGCGTCGTAGGGGGTGTCAGGCTCGCCGTTGCAAGTGGTGTCGATGAAGATCGCGGTGGAGAAACTGTCCGGCGTTGCCTGTTTGGCGTTGCGGATCGCAAATGTGACGCTGCCCGCGCTACTGGCGGTGTAGCTGTGCAGCAGGGTGGCGATCTGGCCGGGCTCGATCGATGCGGACTGGTCCTGTGTCAGCTCAGGCAGGCCGATGACGCCGAAGTTCAGATCCGCGTAATCCGCCCCTTCCGCCGGGGTGAAACTGTACGCGCCGTCATGCGGGTCGGCATTGACGAGCGACGGCAGGCCGTTCGTGGCCTCCGACACCGGGATCGTGCCTTCCGCGGCCGTCAGTGCCAGGGTGACCTGCCCCGATGTGCCACGGCCCAAAGTGTAGGACCACTTGCCATCGGCCGCGATTTTCGGTTGCGCGATCAAGCCGCCACCGCTGTCGAGGATGGACAGAGCACTCTCGGCGGTGCCGCGCTCCTCTCCGTTGAGCTGGGCGTCATGGGCGATACCGCCGCCGCTGCCCGTATCGACCAGAATGCGCCCCGACAAGGTCGCAGTGCCGTTGTCGAGCACCACGGTGTAGGTCGCCTCATCGTCATCGACCAGACCGTCGCCGAAATCGTCGACCAAGGGGCCGGCGCCCGCGTCTGAATCGATGTCCGGCAGCGAGGTTTCGGTGATCTCGGCCACATTCGTGCGCTGGCCCTGCGCCTCCACCCGGGTTCGGATCACCAGTGTTTCCGTCGCGCTCGACAAGATCTCATCCACGAACCACAGCCCCGTTCCCGGATCGTAGGTATCGCCGGTCGAAGGCGCGGTGTCAGAGATATAGGTGAAACCGCTGGGGATCAGATCTTTCACTTTCACGCCGGAGGGCGAGCCGGGGCCGCTGTTGGTGACGGAGATGATCCAGTCGATCACATCGCCCTCCGCGGCGGCGGTCAAGGGCGTGCCGTCGGCGGCGCGCACCGCGGTTTTCGTGATCGCCAGATCCGCCTGCTGCGGGTCAAAGCCGAAGTTCACCTCACTCGTCAGCGCGCCCCTGGCCACGGAAATGACAAGCAACGCGTTCGAAGTGCCGATGGTCGAGCCGGGCGGCAGGTCGGGATCGGCCTCGTCGACCTCCACGCGATAGGTGAACCCGGTCAAAAGCCCCTCGACCGCGTAGGTGCCATCGGCAGCCGTCTGTCCGGTCGCCACAAGCAGATCGTCAGAGGTGTCATCGCGGGTGCCCGCGTCATTGAAGACGGAGATGGCGATATTGCCGCCGAGGTTCGGTTCCGTCGCGTCCTTCTCGTCGGATGCATTCTGATCGACATAGACGTTGCCCGCGATCCCGCTGGTGTCCAGGGGGGACGGGCCGCGGCAGGAGGCGCCGTCGATCCTGTCGCCCTCCTCCGCGCTACTGGTGGCGAGGAAGGTCGCGCTGCCGGTGGCGGTATCGATCAGGAAAAGGCGGTTGCTGCCGCTTTCATAGGCGAAAAGATCGCCGTCCTGATCGAACCACAGGGCGCCATAGGTGCCGGTGAAGCTTGCGGGTCCCGTTTCCTGCACGGCGACCGCGCCCGCGGTGCCGCCGTTGGCCGAAACCGAAATCAGCCGAGCGCTGTCGCGATCGATCGACCACAGGCGGCCGTCGAGCGGATTATAGGCAATGTCGGCCACATCCACCTTGCGCGACAGCGTCAGCTCTCCGAGTGCGACGGGTGCCGTCGGCGCGGAGATATCGACAAGCTGCCAACTGTCATCGCTGCGTTCGTAAACCATGATGCCGCCGGGCATGACATCGCCCGCATCCTTTGCGTCACCCACACCCGGGATCTGCCCCAGATCGATGAAATCGCCCGCCCCGTCGATGCGCCAGAGGGTCTTGCCGCCGTTTTCCACACCGTAGACGTAATTGTCGACGTCGCTGTAGCCATAGGCGCCGCTGATGTCTTCGCCGGAGAGCCCGAGCCTCGGCAGATCGAGGGTATAGCTCCCCGTGCCCTCCTCCAGGTCCATCCGCAAGAAATCGGTGGGTTTGCCTGCGGTGGCGAAGATGTTCCGGTCGCATGCCAGCGGCGGCGTGCCGGAGGATATCGTGACCTGGTAATCCTCGACCTCCCCGTCGAGAGCCACCTGCACCACGCCCGAGGTCGTCGACCAGCGGAACCGCGCGAAGGTCGGCCCCGTGGTGGCCGTTGCGGGCACGCTGACTTGCAGCACGATCTGCCCGTTCACGGTGCCGTCCGCGTCGGCGGCGCCCCCGTCCTGAAGATCGGCGGCGATCATGTCGCCCGGTTGGTCAAAGCTGCCGTCGCCGTCGAAATCGATCCAGGCCTGCAGATAAGCGAGCGGACCGAGTACGCCGATGATCTCGCTGACGGTAACGGTGATTTCCTGTGTGGTGCCGGGATAGAGAACCGGCATGACCACCCCGTCCTCATCGTTCGGCAGGCCGCCGTCGGCATCGTCGCCGGTCGCGTCGGCACTGTGTTGCGGCGTGTCGGCGTCGGGCGCCACGGTGCCGAGGTAGGTGCCCGCCACCACCGCATCCGCGATGATGTGCTGCGGATCGCCATAGCTGACCGGCGCGTCCCCCCGGTCGACCAGGGGCGCGGCGGCGATGGTGACGGCGTAATCCTCCACCTCGCCGTCGGGAGCGGGCGTCGTGGGGTCGAGCGCGCCTTGCCGCGACCAGCGGAACCGGGCAAAGGTCTGGTCAAGCACCGCATCGCCCGGCACGGTGACCTGGATCTGGATCTGCCCGTCGTTGGCCAGCTCATCCGCGCCGGTGCCGTCATCGCGCAGATCCGCCGCGATCACATCGGCGCTCGCCCCGTCGAAGCTGCCATCCCCGTTCCAGTCGATCCAGCCCTGCAACAGCCCGCCCTCGCCCGAGACATCGGCCACGATGGTCGCCAGGAACCCCTGCGTCAGAGGCGGGATCGACACGCCGCCATCCGCGTCGCCGTCGGCATTGGCGGAGTTGTATGGCCCCAGATCGCCGGTGGCATTGTCCCCCAGATAGAGCGGAAGGCTGGCGATCATGTTGTGGAACGTGTCGCCCAGCCCACTAGGCGCATCGGTGAAATCCGCGCAGGTCAGCAGATCGGTGAATTTCGCGCTGTCGGCAACGCCCAGATCGTGGCTCTGGCGCCGACCATGGATGATGACCACGCGGTCGACCGGCCTGTTGAAACCTACGGTGAAAGCGAACGCATCATCGATCGAAGGAAGATCCAGGGCCGACAGACGTTCGACGAGCACGGTACCATCCGCACGCGTCTGCTTGAGCAGCGCGCCCGAGCCGGTGCGATCGCGTATGGAAGGGGTGACGATCTGCGCGCCGTCCATCCCGTAGAGGATGGTGCTTTCATCGGCCTCCAGATCCGCGACCTGAAAGCGCACCGCGTTCAAGGGCCTATCGAAACGCGCGTCGATGCGGGCGTATTGCATGTTCAGCACCGGATTTTCACCGAAACTCTCGGGAAAGAACAGTACGTCGCTGCTGAAGCTCGGCGTGCGCGGCGGCAGGGTGCTGCCGTTTTCGCTGATGGTGACGTCGCCGCTGATGCCCACGCGCGAGAAGGGTTGCGGCGTGTTGAAGCCGCCGGGGATGTCGTTGAGCCAGTCAACGGCCGGAATGCGCTGCCCGGTACAGCCCGGAAGATCGTCGAGAACCGCGTCATCCACATTGGTCGAGACGCTGTCGGTGACGGGGCCGATTTCGGTCGTGGTGATCTGGGTGGAGGCTGTGACGCTCTGCCCGGAGGTGGCGTTGGTGGTCACGTCGAACTCGATCGCGCCGCTGGCCAGGCCGCGCAGCTCGCCGATCGGCTTGAAGCCGAAGGTGCCGGAGATGGGGTTCGTGTCGGGCAGGATGTCGGGCCCGTTGATGACCGAGAAATTCCCGGTGCCGGTCGCCTGCGACGGCAGCGTGGCGCTGAGCACCGCGTCGCTGAGCGCCGAAAGCGATGCGTTTGCATAGACGATGCGATAGCGCAGCGTCGCGGCCTGCGGAATGTCGCCGCCTGCATAGGGCGCGCCGTTCACCGCCACGATGGAAATGCCGACGATCAGATCATCGGGTTGAGCCACGCGGATCGTGGAAGAGCCCGCGACCCAGTAGCGCCACGGATTGTCGTTGCCCGCGGAACCGCCCTGGGCCGAATCGCCGCCGTGGCCTTCGGCGTTCACGGGGCCGATCGCCTCCAGATCGGTGATCTTGTAGCGCACGATGGCGTAAAAGGTCTCTCCGTCCGCGATGCCGCCGAAGGCAAAGCGCACGGCGTTGGTATCGGCGGGCAGGCTCACGTCGTCCGAGATGTTGAGCGCGTAGCCTTCGTTCGTGACCGAGCATACGTCGGCGGAGTTGACGCCGGGATCGGTCGTCTCGGGCGAGACGGACCCGTCGCCGTTCGCCGGACCGTCACGTCCGGGCAACAGGGGGTCATCCGCCCTGCACGATCCGTCGTACTGGATGCGGTTCCAGGGGCCGGTGGTGCCGTATCTGTCCCAATCCGCACCGGATTCGGGCCCCGCGACTGGACTGCCTGCGCGATAGGGCGTGGTGCCGCGCCCCCCGGTGATGGTGGTCTGCTCGGCAGCGGAAAACCCGTTGTCGAAGATACTGCCGCCCGAGCCGAAGGCGTTCAGCTGCACCGCGTCCCATTTGTTGTGCACCCGCGCCGTCCCGGTTCCGCCGACGCTGCCCCAGGGGCTGCCGTTGGTGGGATCGACCAGATAGCCGTTTTCCAGCGTCGCGACGTCGGAGCCATTCGCGAACAGCGCCGTGTCGGCGCGGGTGGAGTAGAAAATGCCCGTATCGCCATAGACATAGGCAAGCCCGCTGTTGCAATCGGCGGTGGCAAATCCCGCGAGAGAGCATTCCGCGGTCGAGGACGGCTGCCAGCCGTTGGCGGTGACATCGAACGCCAATTGCCCCTTCGGCCCCCAGCCTTTCGACACGCCGCTGCCGGTGCTGGCGCGCGCGGGCCGCGCGTTGAGCGGGTTGCCGGCCGCGTCCGTGATCCAGACACCCGCGACCGCCAGCCCCTCCGGCACGTAGAAGGTGGCGTAGCCGCCCGGCCCATCCAGGGTTCCCTCGGCAATGACGGGGAAATCGGCGATCACATCGACCGTATCGCCGTTTGTCACCGCAGGCTGCCCCGCCTGGATGTTCGCCGCCATCTGTGTGCGGCTTGCCTCGCTCAACCCGATGCTGCCGCCGCCCAGCCAGGCGCCATGCGCCAACGCGGGAGACGCGAGAAACGCCAGACAGCCGAGCACAGCGCCGAGAGCGGCAATCAGGCACCTGCATATTTTCATGTTGTCGAACCCCGATCCGCGACATCATCAGCGCCCTGCCCAGGCTATGGCGATGAAAGGTGACAAGAACGGGCGCAATGGGTAAGTCACCGCCGCGGGGGGCATGGCCCGGTCAGATTAACTGAAAAGCCCGATGCAAATAGATGCGCGTCGGTATCGGCGCAGCCTGCAAAGGCAGCACCGGCTGATCGAAAGTATAGGTTTTCGGGTTGGCGTGGCAGGGGACGCCACCCCCGCCCAAGGGGAAGGAGCGGCTTTGGGACCGGCGGATGCGCCTGTCACCCGGTGCGGGACCCGGCCAAACCCGGACCCACGCCACTTAACCGCCGACCGGCGTTCCACCGTTCGGATGCAGGACCTGCCCGGAGATATACGAGGAATCCTCGCAGGCGAGAAACAACAGGCACGGCGCGACCTCGTTGGGCTGGCCCGGACGCCCCAGCGGCGCGCTCTTGCCGAAGTCCTTCACCGCGTCCTCGGGGAAGGACGCAGGGATCAGCGGCGTCCAGATCGGGCCCGGCGCCACGCCGTTCACCAATATGCCCTCGGGCGCGAGCTTGCTGGCCATCGCGCGCAGGAAGGACAGGATCGCCCCCTTGGTCGAGGCGTAATCTATGAGCAGATCCTGACCCTTATAGGCGGTGATGGATGTGACGCAGATGATCCGCGCCCCCTTTTTCAGATGCGACAGCGCCGCCTGCGTCATGAAAATCGTGCCGAAGATATTGGTGCGATAGGTGCGCTCGATCTGCGCCTCCTCGATATCCTGCGGGTCCTCTTGGGCGTGTTGCTCGCCCGCGTTGTTGACGAGGATGTCGAGCTTGCCGAAGGCCTCGACCGTCTGCTCGACGGCGGATTGGCAGAACGCCTTGTCCCCGACATCCCCCCGGATCGGAAGCCCCTCGGACCCTTCGCCTTCGATCAGCTCCCTGGTCTTTTCCGCGTCCCGATCCTCATCCTTGTAGACGATGGCCACCTTGGCGCCCTCGCGCGCGAAAAGCACCGCCGTCGCCCGCCCGATCCCGGAATCGCCGCCGGTGATCAGGGCGACCTTGCCCGACAACCGCCCCGAGCCGGGATAACGCGGCGCGTAATCCGGGGCCGGGTCCATCTCATGCTCCAGTCCCGGCTGGCGCTGCGGGCTTTGCATGGAGTGAAAGTCTTCGCTCATTCCTGTCTCCTTCACGCTTTCATCGACATTCGCGTTCCATGTCGCATCGAGTGAAAACAGCAGACAGGCAGACTTGTTCCCCCCGGCGTCCCCCTGCACCCCCCTGCGGCCGTTGCTCGGCCGACCCGTTGTGCTAGAGAGAGAACGCCATCCTGAGGCTCAGCCCTTCCGGCTTGAACTCGGCCTCCAGCGTGCCGGCGAGCTGCCGTTCGATCTGGCCCCTGATCAGGGCATAGCCGAAACCGTCCTCTTTGGGCGCATCGGTGCGCGGACCATCACGTTCGCTCCAGTCGAGCGACAGCCGCCCCTCGCTGCTTGACCAGCGCACGTCCAGAATGCCCCCATCATTCGACAGGGCACCGTATTTGCTCGCGTTGGTGGCAAGCTCATGCACCACCATGCTGACGGCCAGGGCCTGCGACGGCTGCAAATCGACATTGGGTCCGCTCAGGCGGATACGTTCGTTCGCAAAGGGGGCCAATTCCTCCTGGATGATGTCGCGCAAGCCCACGGTGTTCCAGGACCGTTCGGACAGCAGGGAATAGGCGCGCGCCATGCCATGAAGCCGGTTGACCAGCGTTTCCAGCACCTCGGACTGCACGTCGCCGCTGAAAAGCGAGGTCCGCACGATGGTGATGATCACCGCAAGCATGTTCTTGACGCGGTGGTTCAGCTCCGCGATCAGAACCTTCTGATGTTCCTCGGCCTTCGCAAGATCAGCCGCGCGGCGACGCGCAGCTTGGGCAGGATGGTCTTGATGTCTTCGTTTGTGCCGACGGTATTTGCGGTCAGCGCCACGATGGCGGCGTCCTTGATGTTCTGGATCGGCTTGCGCACCAGCGGCACCCCCCAGAACCGGCGGGGCATCTGCGCCGTGTTTGTCCATCCGGTGTAAAAAACGATCGGCACGCCCCGGCTGACCAGCTGGTCGGCCAGCGGAAACACCAGTTCGCCCGACAGGTCGATATCCAGCACCGCCGCCTGCGCATGGGGGATCAGCGATGCGGCCTGACGGACCGTGCCGGTGGGGCCCAGAACCTCTCCGCCCGTGCCCCGTATGAAACGCCCGATTTCCTGCGCCTGCAAATAATCGTCCTCGACGACGAGAACGGTTCTGGCATTCCGTCGCATCGAATTCCTCATTTCCACAATCGCCCAAAATCAACTTCTGCGCCAATCGACGGTTCCGCGAGGGATGAAGAAGCTGACCTTCCCGCGCAACCGAAGGGTGGACAACGGCATCATTGCCGATCCTTCTGATTGTGGCCAGCCCCCAAGCGCGAGACGGGCGTTGTGTACGGATCCCGACATTGGGACCGGACGAGCAAACGCGCCGACATTCGGTGGAACAAACCGGACTCGGCCCGGTTCTGTGATCTCCTCTCCGACCGATGAGCGGGGATCACATGAGAAAGGACAACACGATGGCCCACATCAAATCGCTCCACGATCTGTTCCTGCACACCATGCAGGACATCTACTACGCCGAGAAACAAATCGAGAAGGCCCTGCCGAAGATGATCGACAAGGCCTCGAACGAGATGCTGCGCGACGGCTTCACCTCCCATCTGGAGGAGACGCACGGCCATGTCGAACGCCTGGAAGAGGCTTTCCGCGCCCTGGGCGAAGAGCCGAAGGGTGTTGAGTGCGAGGCAATCAACGGCATCATCGAGGAGGCCGAGCAAATCGCCGAGGAGGTCGAAGACAAGGACGTTCTGGATGCCGCGCTCGCCGCGGCGGCGCAGGCGGTCGAACATTATGAGATCGCGCGCTACGGCACGCTTGTCGCATGGGCGCGCGAGATGGGGCACGACCAATGCGCCAGCCTCTTCGAGGAGACGCTGGGCGAAGAAAAGGCCGCCGATGAGAAGCTGACGAGCGTGGCCGAAAGCCGTCTCAACAAGGCGGCTTGACGGCAGCATGACGGCCCCTCCGGGCGGCATGACCTCAGAGTGACGGAGGGGTGTGACGGCTGGGGGGTGTGACGGCTGGGGGGTGTGACGGGGGATGCGGGCGGCGGATTGGCGTCGCCTGCATCTTTTGTTTTCGGTCAATCGTGCGGCTTCGCGCCCCCCCGCGCGTAGATCTCGTCGAGGACATGCGCGACCTCCACGAGCCGCGCGCAGTCGCGATCATAGCCCGCGCCCCGCGCCAGCCGACCGGCCCAGTCGAGCGCCGCCCTAGCGCCCCAATCGTCGGGCGGGGCGCTCATGCGGTGCCGGTCGCAGCCGTCGAAGCGGTAGGCTTCGAAATCGTAGAACGACCCGCCCACGTTCCTGACCGCCACGCCGCCCCCGGTGCCGTAGACATCGACGCCGATCACCGCGTCGCAGCCTGCGGGCAGGTTCCACGAACAGGCCAGGCGCAACGGCACGCCGGCGCGGGTTTCCAATGTGGCGAAGGCGAAATCCTCCACCGCCGCGGCGTCCTCGGCCAGGGCGCGCCCGCCGGCCCTGAGATGCGACGCCGTGCAGCGCACCGCGGGCCAGCCCAGCAGCCACAGCGCCAGATCGACCAGATGCACGCCAAGGTCGATCACGCAGCCGCCGCCCGCGAGGGCGCGGTCGCGAAACCAGGGCTTGTCGGGCCCGTAGGCATTGTGAAATGTCAGATCCACCGCCTGAACCTCGCCCAGGCGGCCCGAGCGGATTTCGTCGGCCACGGCGCGCACGGCGGCGGTGTATCGGTAGGAGAGATCGGTCATCAGCAGCCGGTCGGCCCGCTGCGCGGCCTCCACGGCGGCCGCGGTCTCGGCGGCGTTCCTGCCCAGCGGCTTCTGGCAGAACACCGCGACACCCGCATCGAGCGCGGCAATGGTCTGCGCCGCATGCAGCGCCGAGGGCGTGGCGATCACCACGCCTTCGGGCTGCAATGCAAGCAGATCGTCCAGCGTGCTGCCCTGCGCGGCTAGCGGGTGGGCCGCCGCCGACAGCGCGAGCACCTGCGCGTCGGAATCGGCAAGACCTACGACCTGCGCGAACTCGCTTGCCGCCAGCGCGTCCATCCGGTGGCGCCCGATCCAGCCAAGCCCGAGGAACCCCAGCCGGGGGCGTGCGGAAGAGTCTGTGTCCTTCATGGCATCACCACGACGGCCTTGACGAAACCCGCGGGCTTGTCGCGCGTCGCGTCCAGCGCCTCGGCCAGCTGCGACAGCGCAAAGCGGTGCGTCAGCAGGGGGTCGGGGTCGATCACCCCCTCCTCCACCAGCTGCATGGCCTGCGTCATGGCGGCCAGGTTGGTCGCCCGGTCGCGCACATGGGCGTTGGCGATTTCCAGCGCGCGCCAGTTCCACAGCTGCATGTTCACCTGGCGCGGCCCATCCTGATGATAGCCCGCGATCACCAGCCGCCCGCTTTCGCGCAGGATCTCGGCGGCAAGGTCAAGCGGCCATTGATACCCGGTGCACTCGATCGCGATGTCGCAGCCGCGCCCGCCGGTCAGCCGGTCCACCTCCGCCAGGACCGTGTGGTGATCGGCCAGCGGCACCGTGTGGCGCGCGCCCATGTCCCGCGCCCGTGACAGGCTTTCGTCGCGCCGCGAGATGGCGATGACCGTTGCCCCCTGCCGCGCCGCAAGCTTGCTGAGCAACGCGCCGAGGAACCCGGCGCCGATGATCGCGACCACATCGCCCGGCTGCACCCGTGCCGCGCGGAAGATCGAGACGGCACAGCCCAGCGGCTCCGCCGGCATGACGCGCGCGCCCAATGCAGGCGGTATCGGCAGGGCGGCATCCTGTGCCACGACCTCGTGACTGGCAAAACCGTGGCTGCCGAAGACCGCCACGCGCTGACCCAGGCGCGCGGCATCCACGCCGCCGCCCACCGCGTCGACGACACCCCAGCCCTCATGCCCGAGCGCCCCCGGCGCGAGCGGGAAGTCCATCCACTCCGGCCCGGCCCATGGGCCCAGGTTCGACGCGCAGACGCCGCAGCCCTCCAGCCGGACCCGCAGCTCACCTTCCGCAGGCTCCGGCAGGGCAAGCTCGACCATCTCGACGCGGCCCGCGCCGGTGATGCGCGCGGCGCTCAATCGTGTTTGGGGACGTGTACCATCCATGCGTCGTCTCCTTCGATCTCCTTCGTTCGAACTGCACCGCAAACAGGAGGGGGGCGGATTTGTTCCTGAAGAAGATGCTGCCCCCTGCCCGACGCCCTGCCGGACGCCCGCCCCAACGTCGGCCCGGATACCCGCACGGATGCCCGCACGGACGCCCGCACGGGCCGGGCTGCCCCAGCCGCCCGGCGCCGCGTCAGAGCCAGGGTCTTGCCGGGCGATCGCGTGATTTCGGACATCGCGCTGCCGGGGCACAGGCCGGAAGTCATTGATGCTGCGGCAAAAGCTGCGGTCGGCATCGCGACGCGGGCGATCGCGCTAAGATCTTGGGAACATTCCCGATCCGTCCCTGTTCTTGGTGGCTATGGAACATCGGAGGAAACAACCATGGCAACTGTCCTTGTCACCGGAGGATGCGGCTTCATCGGCCGGCATGTGGCGCAAGAACTGATCGGCGCGGGCTACGGCGTCCGACTTTACGATGCGATGATCGAACAGGTCCATGGCGACGCGGACACCCCCGCCGCAAGCGACATCCCCGCCGAAGCCGCGGTAATCCGGGGCGACGTGCGCGACGCCGACAGACTGGCCGAGGCGATGCGCGGATGCGACGCCGTGATCCACCTCGCCGCGGAGGTGGGCGTGGGCCAGTCCATGTACGAGATCGCCCGCTATGTCGGCGCGAACGATCTGGGCACCGCGATCCTGCTGGAAACCGTCGCCGCCCAGCCGGTGCAGCGGCTGGTCGTCGCCTCCTCCATGAGCATTTACGGAGAGGGCTATTACGCCCTGCCCTCCGGGCAACTCTTCGACGGCGCCCGCCGACGCAAGGACGACCTGCGCGCGGGCCGCTGGCAGCCCACCGGCCCGGATGGAGAGCCGTTGCGCGCGGTCCCCACCGACGAAAGCAAGCGCCCCGACCTCGCCTCGATCTATGCGCTGACCAAATACCAGCAGGAACAGGCGGCGCTGATCTTCGGCGCGGCCTATGACGTGCCCACGGTCGCGTTACGCCTGTTCAACGTCTTCGGCGCGGGGCAGGCATTGTCGAACCCCTATACCGGCGTGCTGGCCAATTTCGCCGCGCGGCTGGCCAATGGCGAGCGGCCGACGATCTTCGAAGACGGGCGGCAGCAGCGCGATTTCGTCCATGTCCGCGACGTCGCCCGCGCCTTCCGGCTGGCGCTGGAGGCCGACGTGCAGGGCGAGGTGTTCAACATCGGCTCGGGCCGGGCCTATTCCATAGACAAGGTCGCGCGGCTGCTTGCCGAAGCGCTGGATCTGGGCGGGTTGGAGCCCGAGATCCTGGGACGGTTCCGCGCCGGAGACATCCGCAACTGCTTTGCCAATATCGACAAGGCGCGCGCCTGGCTGGGGTTCGAGCCGGAACACCGGCTCGAGACCTCGCTCGGCCCCTTTGTCGACTGGGTGCGCGACACCCCCGCGGCCGATCGCGGCGCCGACATGCGCAACGAACTCGAGGTGCGGGGCCTGGTATCATGAACGACTTCGGCTTTGTCGAGTGGTTTCGCCCCGGCGACCGCGCGCGGGTGGAGGCCGTTCTGCCCGCGCTGGAGCGCACCGGCGCGTCCTGGCTGCGCACGCATATCTCCTGGGCGGATTACCACGCCCCCGGCGGCGCGCAATGGTACGACTGGCTGCTGCCGCGGCTGGCCCGCAACCTGGAGCTGCTGCCCTGCATCCATTACACGCCGCCGTCGCTGTCGCGCACCGGCAGATCCTCGGGGGCGCCGAGGGTGCTCAAGGACTTCGCCGATTTCACCGACCTGATCATGACCCGCCACGGCGCGCATTTCGAGCATATCGAGTTGTGGAACGAACCCAACAACCTGCTCGACTACGACTGGCGCGCCGATCCGGGGTATGAGGCGTTCTGCGAGATGATCGGCATGGCCGCCCATTGGATCAGGCACCGCGGCTGGAAGCCGGTTCTGGGCGGCCCCGCCCCCTTCGACCCGAGCTGGGTCGAGCTGATGGGCGAGCGCGGGCTGCTGTCATACATGGAAGCGGTCGGAATTCACGGCTTTCCCGGCACATGGGACAGCGAGGAAGGATCTTGGGCAGGGTGGGAAAGCCATCTGGGCGAGTTGCAGGCGATCCTCGAGCGCCATGCGCCCGAGGCGCAGATCTGGATCACCGAAACCGGCTATTCCACCTGGCGCCGGGACGACATGGCACAGGTGCAGCGGTTTCTGCGCGCGCTCGACGCACCGGCGGCGCGGATGTACTGGTACGCTTGGCAGGATCTTCAGCCCGAGACGGTCATCCAGGAAGGCCATTGGTTCGACCCCCGCCACTATCACCTGGGCGCGGTCGACACCAAGGGACAGCCGAAGCTGCTGGCCCGCGTGCTGAGCGACGGCGGCATCGAGCGGCTGCGCGAGGTGACGCGGCTCTGCGCCCCGGCCCTCGCAAGCGGCGCCCGGCCCGTCGTGGTGACCGGCGGCGCGGGGTTCGTGGGCTCGAACCTCGCCGAAAGCTTCCTCGCCGACGGGCGCGACGTGGTCATTCTCGACAACCTGTCGCGGCAGGGGGTGGAGGATAACCTCGGCTGGCTCAGCGCGCGCTATGGCGATCTCGTGCATCCGGTGCCCGCCGACCTGCGCGACGCGCATGGCGTGGCCGATGCGATGCGCGATGCGCAGGCGGTGTTCCACCTTGCCGCGCAGACCGCGGTGACCACCAGTCTGGATGCGCCGGTCGACGACTTCGAGGTCAATGCCCGCGGCACGCTGAACGTGCTGGAGGCCGTGCGCGCCACGGGGCGGCGCATTCCCGTGCTCTTCGCCTCGACCAACAAGGTCTATGGCGCGCTGGCCGATCTTGAGGTGCGCGAACAGGGCGACCGGGTAGAACTTGCCGACCCGGACCGCGCGGGCGGCATCGATGAGGGCCGCGCGCTCGACTTCTGCACGCCCTACGGCTGTTCCAAGGGGGTCGCGGACCAATATGTGCTGGATTACGCCAAAAGCTACGGCCTGCCTGCCGCGGTGCTGCGGATGTCGTGCATCTATGGCCCGCGCCAGTTCGGAACCGAGGATCAGGGCTGGGTCGCGCATTTTCTGATCAGCGCGCTCCGGGGGCGGCCGATCACGATTTTCGGCAGCGGCCGTCAGGTGCGCGATCTTTGCGAGGTCTCGGACGCCGTCGCCGCCTACCGCCTCGTGCATGAGCGCATCGAGACGCTGTCGGGGCGCGCCTTCAACCTGGGCGGCGGACCGGCCAATGCGGTCAGCCTGCGTCAGGTGCTGGCCGAGATCGCGCGCCTGACCGGCAAGCCGCCGCAGGTGGAATACGAGGACTGGCGTCAGGGGGATCAGCCGTGGTTCGTCGCCGACACCGCCGCGCTGACCCATGCGACGGGCTGGCGGGCAGCCACCGGCTGGCGCGACGGGATCGGCCGTCTGGCGGACTGGCTCGTCCGGCACCGCGTCGAGGCTGAACAATGGAGGCTGACCGCATGAGGCCGCTGCGCATCCTGATGACGCTGGATGCCGTGGGCGGTGTCTGGCGCTATGCGATGGATCTGGGCGGCGCGCTGGCCGCGCGGGGACATCGGGTCATCTTTGCCGGGCTGGGCCCCGCCCCCTCGCCCGCGCAGCGACAGGAGGCGGCGGCGCGCGGCATTCTGGAGTGGGGCGCCGCGCCGCTCGACTGGATGGCCGACCGCCCCGGGGCGCTGTCGGATGTGCCCGCGTGGCTGGAGACGCTGACCCGCACGCACCGGCCCGATCTGCTGCACCTGAACCTGCCCAGCCAGGCGGCCGACCCGCGGCAGTCCGGCGCGCAACCGGACGCATGGGCCGGTCCGCCGCGCGTCGTCGTGACCCATTCCTGCCTGGCCAGCTGGTTTCGCGCGATGGAGGGCTCCGCCCCGCCCGACCATCTGGCCTGGCAGACCCGGCTGACCCGCACGGGTCTGTGCAACGCGCACCGCGTGGTCGCGCCTTCGGCGGCCCATGCCGCGCTGACGCGGACCGCCTACGGTCTGAATGAAAGCCCGCGCCCGGGAGCGGACCGGGGTGCGGACTGGGGCGCAAACCGGGGTGCAAAGCGGGGCGCAGACAGGGTGGACATCGCGGTCGCGCATAACGCCGGCCGGTCCCCGCTTGGCACACCGGATGAGGGCGACGGCCGCGTCATCGCCGCCGCGCGCTGGTGGGACAAGGCCAAGAACGGCGACGCCCTCGACCGCGCCGCCGCACAGATACGCTGGCCGGTAATCCTGCTAGGCAGCTGCGAGGGCCCCGGCGGCCAGCGCTGGGCCCCCGCCCGCGCGCGCGCCGCGGGCGCGCTGCCGCATGACGAGACGCTGGCGCGGATCGCTTCGGCGAGTCTTTTCGTGTCGCCCTCGCTCTATGAGCCCTTCGGCCTCGCGGCGCTGGAAGCCGCGCGCGCCGCGCGCCCGCTGCTGCTGGCGGATATTCCGGTCTACCGCGAGCTTTGGGACGGCGCGGCACGGTTTTTCGACCCGCGCGACCCCGACGGGCTGGCCTGGGCAATCAAGAGCCTGATGCACACACCCCGCGACAGGCGCGCGTTGGGCGCGGCCGCGCAACGGCGGGCGCGCCGCTACGCGCTGTCGCGGCAGGCCAACACCATGATCGACATCTACAGGGAGGTCACCGCACAAGCGGCGGTGCGCAGGGCTTCATGAATTTTCTCTTCTTCACACATTCGCTCATCTCCGACTGGAACCACGGCAATGCCCATTTCCTGCGCGGCGTGATGCGCGCGCTGCAGGGCAAGGGACACGCCTGCCGCGCGCTGGAACCCGCCGACGGCTGGTCGCGGCGCAACCTGCTGGCCGAACGCGGAGAGGCCGCGATCGGGGAATTTCACCGCATCTTCCCCGATCTTCGTTCCGACAGCTACGACAGCACCGACGCCGCGCTGGCCGCGCTCGACGGTGCGGATGTGGTCATCGTGCACGAATGGACCGATCCCGACATCGTCTCGGCCATCGGGCGCGCGCGGGCGGCGGGCGGCAGGTTCCGGCTGCTGTTTCACGACACGCACCACCGTGCCGTCTCGGCCGATGCCGAGATCCGCGCGCTCGACCTGTCGGCCTATGATGGCGTGCTGGCCTTCGGCGCGGCGCTGCGCGAGCGCTATCTCGCCACGGGCTGGGGCCGCGATGTGCATGTCTGGCACGAGGCCGCGGACGACAGCCTGTTCCGCCCGCACCCCGAAATCCGCCCGGAACGCGATCTCGTCTGGGTCGGCAACTGGGGCGATGGCGAGCGTTCGGCCGAGCTGATGGAATTTCTGGTGCGCCCCGTCGAGGCGCTGGGGCTCTCGGCCACGATCCACGGCGTGCGCTATCCCCCGACGGCCATCGCCGCGCTTGAACGGGCGGGCGCCGAATTTGCGGGCTCGGTGGCCAATGCACTTGTGCCGCAGGTCTTCGCCCGGCACCGGGTCACCGTGCATGTGCCACGCCGGCCCTATGTCAGCGCGCTGCCGGGCATTCCCACCATCCGCCCGTTCGAGGCGCTGGCCTGCGGCATCCCGCTGATCTGCGCCCCCTGGGAAGATGCGGAAGGGCTGTTCCGGCCCGGCCACGATTATCTCGTCGCGCAGGATGGCGCGCAGATGACGCGCCGACTGACCGATGTGCTGTCGGACCCGGCCCTGTCGCGCGCGCTGGCCGCGAACGGGCTGGAACGGATCGCGGCGCGCCACAGCTGCCGCCACCGCGCGGATGAGCTGCTCGACATCGTGCAGCGCATGGACCTGCCCAAGAGGGAGATTGCCTGATGCAGCGCATGGCGTTTTACGGATCGAGCCTCCTGTCGTCCTATTGGAACGGGGCGGCGACCTATTATCGCGGCCTGATCCGCGCCCTGGCCGCGCGCGGCTGGGATGTGACCTTTCATGAACCCGACGTCTGGGAGCGTCAGGCGCACCGGGACATCGAGCCGCCCGAATGGTGCCGCGTCGCGGTGTGGGAGGGCAGCACGGAGGGGCTGCGCCGCGCGGCGGATCATGCGCGCCATGCGGATGTGGTGGTGGTGGCGTCGGGGATCGGCTATTGCGATGACGCGCTGCGCCGGGCGGTGCTGGAACGCGCCCGTCCCGAGGCGCTGCGCATCTGGTGGGACGTCGACGCGCCCGCCACGCTGGCGGAAATGCGCGGCGCGCCGGATCATCCGCTGCGCCGCGATCTGCCCCGGTTCGACATCGTGTTCACCTATGGCGGCGGGCAGCCGGTGATCGACGGCTACCGCGCATTGGGCGCGCGTGATTGCGTGCCGGTCTACAACGCGCTCGACCCCCAGACCCATTTTCCGGTCGAACCCGATCCGCGCTTCGCGGCCGATCTGGGATTTCTCGGCAACCGTCTGCCCGACCGCGAAGCCCGCGTGGAGGAGTTCTTCCTCGCCCCCGCCCGGGCGCTGCCCGCGCGGCGCTTTCTGATCGGCGGCTCCGGCTGGGACCAGCGCGCGCTGCCGGAGAATGTCCGCGCCATCGGCCATGTCGGCACCGGCGATCACAACGCCTTCAACGTCACCCCCCGCGCGGTGTTGAACATCGCGCGCGACAGCATGGCGCAGAACGGCTTTTCGCCCGCGACCCGCGTGTTCGAAGCGGCGGGCGCCGGTGCCTGCCTCATCACCGACGCCTGGGCGGGGATCGAGCTGTTCCTGGCGCCCGGCCAAGAGGTTCTCGTCGCCCGCGACGGGCATGAGGTCGCCGAAATCCTCGGCACTCTCGACGAGGCGGAGGCGCGGCGCATCGGGCGCGCGGCGCGCGCGCGCATCCTCGCCGCACACACCTATCACAACCGGGCCGAGGAGGTCTCCGCCCTGCTCGGCCGCCTGGCGCAAAGGGAGCTTCATCCATGAGCCGCAGACCGCTCGATATCGTCATACTCGGATTGTCCCTCTCCTCCTCCTGGGGCAACGGCCATGCCACCACCTATCGCGCACTGCTGCGCGGGCTGGCGCAGGAAGGACACCGCGTCCTCTTTCTGGAACGCGATGTGCCGTGGTACGCCGACAACCGCGACCTGCCCGAGCCCGATTTCTGCGACTTCACGCTCTATGGCGCGCGCGGTGATCTGGACCGCTGGCGCGACCGCATCTGCCGCGCCGATGCCGTCATCCTGGGGTCCTATGTTCCCGACGCGATCATGCTGCTGGACATGCTGGCGGACTGGGTGCCGGGGCGGCTCGCGTTTTACGACATCGACACGCCCGTCACCTTGCAGGCGCTGGAACAGGGCGATGCGGAGTATATCGCGCGGCGCCAGCTTTCGGCGGTCGACCTCTACCTTTCCTTCGCCGGAGGGGCGGCGCTGGAGCGGCTGCACGCGCTCGGCGCGCGCCAGGCGCGGCCGCTCTACTGCGCGGTCGATCCCGAGCGCTATCGCCCGCTCAAGGTCGAGAAGCGGTGGGATCTGGGCTATCTTGGAACCTACAGCCCCGACCGGCAGCCCGGCCTCGACGCGCTGCTGCTGGAACCCGCGCGACGTCTGCCGCATCGCCGTTTCGTCGTAGCGGGCGCGCAGTTCCCCGAGGACATCGACTGGCCCGAAAACGTCGAGCGGATCGAGCATGTCGCCCCGCCCGATCATGCCGCCTTCTACAATGCCCAGCGCTTCACGCTCAACATCACCCGCGCGGCGATGCGGGCGTCGGGCCATTCGCCGTCGGTCCGCCTGTTCGAGGCCGCCGCCTGCGGCACCGCGATCATCTCGGACCGCTGGCCGGGCCTCGAGGAGGTGCTGACGCCGGGCCGCGCGATCCTGGCCGCAACCGGGGCGCAGGATGTCGAGCGCGCGCTGCTGATGCCCGACGACCGCCGCGAAACGCTGGCAAGCACCGCACGACAGATCGTGCTGGACCATCATACCGGGCGCGCGCGGGCGCGCACGCTCGCCGGATACCTCGGCCAACTGACCGCCAGAACGGAGATCATGGCATGACCACCCATCAACTACCGAAAAGAGTGCTCGTCGCCGGCGGCGCGGGCTTCCTGGGTTCCCACCTTTGCGACGCGCTGCTGGCGCGGGGGATGCGCGTGCTTTGCGTCGACAGTTTCCATACCGGACGACGGCGCAACCTGCGGCGCCACCGGAACGATCCGCGCTTTCGCCTGCTGGAAGCCGACATCGCCTTCGATCCGCTGCCCGAGGAACGCCTCGACTGGGTCTTCAACCTGGCCTCGCCCGCCTCGCCGCCGCATTACCAGGCGGATCCGGTGCGCACGATGATGACCAATGTGCTGGGCACGCAGAACCTGCTTGCGCTGGCCGCGCGGCACGGCGCGCGTTTCGTTCAGGCCTCCACCAGCGAGGTCTACGGCGACCCCGAGCTGCACCCGCAGCGCGAGGATTACTGGGGGCACGTCAATCCCATCGGCACCCGCGCCTGCTATGACGAGGGCAAGCGCGCGGCCGAGGCGCTGTGCTACGACCACATGCGCGCCGAGGCGCTCGACCTGCGGGTCGCGCGGATCTTCAACACCTACGGGCCCCGGATGCGCGCCGACGACGGGCGCATCGTGTCGAACCTGCTGGTGCAGGCGCAGGAAGGGCGCGAGATGACCGTCTATGGCGACGGCAGCCAGACGCGCAGCTTCTGCTACGTCTCCGACCTCGTGCGCGGGCTGATGGCGCTGATGGAAGTCGAAAAGACACCGGACGGGCCGGTCAACCTGGGCAACCCTGACGAGGTCAGCATCCTGGCCCTCGCGCAGCGCATCAGGGACACGATGCGCACGCCGTCGCGGATCGTGTTCCTGCCCCTGCCCTCCGACGACCCGAAGCGGCGGCGCCCCGACATCAGCCGTGCGCGCAGCCTGCTCGACTGGTGCCCGGCGGTGCCGCTGGACGACGGGCTGGCCCGGACAGCGGCGTGGTTCGCGCAGGGCGGGCGCGCCCGCACAGGGGAAGACAGTTTCGCGAGGCCCGCGGAATGAGTGCCCCCGGACCGAACCCCGCCTTGAGCGCGCGCATCGCCGAGCTTGCGCCCTGGTTCCAGAACATGACGCTGAACGGGATCGATACCGCGCCCGAGCATCCGCTGGGCGATTATCCCCGCTTCAAATGGCAGGGATTCCGCCACGCCGTGCCCGAGGATCTGACCGGGCTGAGCGTGCTGGACGTCGGCTGCAACGCGGGGTTCTACGCGATCGAGATGGCCCGGCGCGGCGCGGCGCAGGTGGTGGGAATCGACAGCGATCCGCGCTACCTCGCACAGGCGCGGCTGGCCGCCGAGGTCAGCGGCACCCGGCTGGAGCTGCACCGGATGTCGGTCTACGACATCGCGCGGCTGGGACGGCGGTTCGACCTCGTGATCTTCATGGGGGTGCTTTACCACCTGCGCCACCCGCTTCTGGCGCTCGATCTGCTGTGGGAACATGCGGTGGGCGACATGATGCTGTTCCAGTCCATGCAGCGCGGCAGCGACGGCGTGGCCCGGCCCGACCCGGACTACCCCTTCGAGGACGAAAGCCCCTTTGCGCGCGATGACTGGCCCCGCCTGCATTTCATCGAGCACCGCTATGCGCGCGATCCGACCAACTGGTTCGTGCCCAACCGCGCGGCCGCCGAGGCGATGCTGCGCAGCTCCGGCTTCCGCATCGACGCGCACCCGGAGCCGGAGGTCTACCTCTGCCGCCGCGCCGAACGCCCCGAGGCGGTCGAGCCGCCGCCCGAGATCCGCGTCTAGCGCGGGGCGTGCGCCCCGTGCCGAACCGTAACCGCGAAGAAAGGACCCGACATGACCAGCTCCACCACCACGACCGACCACGACACGATCCGCCGCTGGGCCGAAGCGCGCGACGGCCACCCCGCCCGGGTCGCAGGCGCCGGTGACGGCGGGCTGCTGCGTATCGACTTCGGCACGCCGGAGGAAAACCTGGAGGAGATCTCCTGGGATGTGTTCTTTCGCATCTTCGAGGAAAACAACCTGGCGTTTCTCTACCAGGAAAAGCTGGAGGACGGGAACACCAGCCGTTTCAACAAGCTGGTGAAGCGCGACGACGCCGCCTGAGCGAAGCGGCGCCGATGTCCGACCGGCCCGCGGGCGATCCGTGGGCCATCGGGAAGCGCGTCGGCGCCGCCCTCCGCGGGCGCGGGCGTCTGTGATCCTCTCGGCGTCAGTGATCCTCGGGCTCGGCCATTCTGCGGTGCATCTTGGCCAGTACGGTGTCGGGCAGCAGCCCGGCGAACGTGGCCTGCACCTTGTTCATGAAGCCGGTGACGACGCCGCTTTGGCCCTTTATCATCGCCTCATACCCCTTGCGCGCCACCATGGCGGGATCGTCCTTGCCGTCATCCTTGCCGATCGGAGTATCCTGGAGATGCGCGCGTTCGAAGAATTCGGATTCGGTCAGCCCCGGCATCAGGCAGGTGACGCTGACCGGCGTGTCCTTCAACTCTTCGCGCATCGCGTAGCTCAGGCTGTCGAGATAGGCCTTCGAGGCGTTGTAGATCGCGTGAAAGCTGCCCGGAATGAATCCCGCGATCGACCCGGTGACGAGTATCCGCCCCCGGCCCTGCTGGCGCAGCATCCGACCGACCCGATGCAGTAGCATCGTCGTGCCCGTCACGTTCAGATCGATCACCCGGCGGATCTGGTCCAGATCCTGATCGAGAAAGGCGTCACCCAGCCCGACGCCCGCATTGGCCATGAAGTAGTCGATCCGCCGCCCTTCCAGAAATCGCACCAGCTTGTCCACGCCCTCCTCGGTCGCGAGATCGGCCTCGACGGTTTCCACCTCCGCGCCCGTCCGGCGCAGCTCGGCCGCGGTCTCTTCCAGCTTCGGCTCATCGGCGCAGAGGATCAGCGCATGCCCCTCGCCCGCGCAGACGCGCGCCAGCTCGCGCCCGATGCCGGTCGAGGCGCCGGTGATGACGGCGCATTTTCTTTCGGATGCCATGGTTTTCTCCTATCCGCCGGGCGTGAGAACCACCTTGGTCCACTCGTCCTGGTTGTCGTGAAAGTTCCTGTAGCCGCGCGGTGCCTCTTCCAGCGGCAGCCGATGCGATATCAGGAAGGTGGTGTCGATCTCGCCTTCCTGGATGCGGCGCAGCAGATCCTGCGAATAGCGCTGCACATGGGTCTGGCCGGTGCGCCATTGCAGACCCTTTTCCATGAAGGCCCCCAGCGGGAACTTGTCGAGGAAACCGCCGTAGACACCGGGCATCGAGATGCGCCCGCCCTTGCGGCACGCCATGATCGCCTCGCGCAGCGCATGGCCGCGATCCGCGCCGACGCCGACCTTCTGCTTGATCGTGTCCATCACGTTGTCGGGGGCGAAACCGTGGCTTTCCATGCCCACCGCATCGATCACAGCATCCGGCCCGATGCCGCCGGTCATCTCGCGCAGCGCCTCCAGCACACGCGTCCGGCGATAGTCGATCACCTTGGCGCCCAGCTTGCGCGCCAGATCCAGCCGGTGGGGGTAATGATCGATGGCGATCACCTGATGCGCCCCCATCAGCAGCGCGCTCTGGATCGCGAAGAGCCCGACCGGGCCGCAGCCCCAGACGGCGACGGTATCGCCCTGCTCGATGTCGCAGTTCTCGGCCGCCATCCAGCCCGTGGGCAGGATGTCCGACAAAAACAGCACTTCCTCATCCGAGGGGCCGTCGGGGATCACGATCGGCCCGATATCCGAAAAGGGAACCCGCACATATTCCGCCTGCCCCCCGGGATAGCCGCCGGTTAGATGCGAATAGCCGAAAAGACCCGACAGCGCCTCGCCGTAGAGCGGCTCGGTCAGGTCCTGCTTTTCGGCGGGGTTGGAATTGTCACAGGCCGAATACTGCTGCTTCATGCAGTGAAAGCACTTGCCGCAGGAAATGGTGAAGGGCACCACCACCCGCTGGCCCTTCTTCAGGGTGCTGTCGGACCCGACCTCGACCACGCGGCCCATGAATTCATGGCCGAGGATGTCGCCGCTCATCACGCCCGGGATCACCCCGTCGTAAAGATGCAGGTCGGAGCCGCAGATCGCCGTACTCGTCACCTCGATCACCGCATCGCGCGGATTGACGATTTCGGGATCGGGTACGGTATCGACCCGAACGTCGTGCCTGCCGTGGTAGCTCAGCGCTCGCATATGTGTCTCCTTAAGCTTGCTTGCGGTTATGCGAAGTCGCGACCTCGCCGGTTTCCAAAAGCATTTTCAGACGCTTGAGCTCCCTGCGCCCCTGAACCCTCGGCTCCCGTTGAAAGAGCTTGGCGATCAGGCGGCCCAGTTCGCCCGCGGGGGGCACGTAAGCCACCGTCGCCTCTACGACCGTGCCGCGCCCCGCGGGCGCGTCGCGGAACATCACCTTGCCTTCGGTGTCGATGTCCGAACCCTCGATCGAGCGCCAGGCGATCTCCTCGTTTTCGCGGTCCGACACGATGCGCGAGCGCACCTCGACCTGGCGCCCGCCCGGCGCGGCGATGCGCCAGCGCGTCACGTCGCCCTCGATCCGCAGATCCTCGACATTCGACATAAACCGCTCGAGATTGGCGAAATCGCGCCAGAAGGCATAGACCTCGGCGCGCGGACGGTTGATCGTCACGCTGCGCCCCGACACGGCGTAATCGCCGTACCACCTTTGGCGGCTGGTCCGCCCCGGCGCACTGTCGCGCCGCCCGGGCAGGCCCTGATCGTGCGACCGCCGCCAGACGGCCACCGCCCCGGCGCCCAGCACCCCGAGCGCCAGCGCCAGCATCAGATCACGCCCCTCGTGACGTCGGATATCGGAATTCGTCATGGATGCACCTCCGTCATCTGCGTATGGGCCCGAAACAAGCCGCAGGAGGGGAATGTTCCGCAGGATCTGCACGCTTTTCGGGGATTGAGCGGGCCTTGGCGGGTTCTCGCCGCGATGCGCCGCAGCACCTATTCGCGCACCTCCATTCGATGGGCCGGAACATTCTTCGCTCAGCGCCTGTTCAGTCGTCCAATCACCGGCATACGCACACAGGAGGAGATCACAGATGACCGGATCGAACATCGTCACAGCGCGAACGCGCGACGCGCCGCACGGCTGAGGCCGGGCGACCGCCGCCGCGCCGCGCCCGGAGCCGAACCGCGCTCCGATCCGCCGTCCGTTCCGCCCCCGGCCCGTGCCGCCTGCGGACGGACCCCGAACGGTTTGGGTTCGCGCCCCTCGGCGCCGCTGCAACACGTTTGTGCTATCTACGTCGGCGGGGGTTGTTCCCCGTTGGCCACATATTTAATTTGCATTTCTCAATGCGCCGGGACTTCAGGTCACTTGCGATCCGGCAAATGACACGGTCCAAAAAGTCCGCAAAGGAGGCGCCCCATGAAAGACAGCCGCAAACCCCCGCTCCCCGCCGCGTCGCTCGACGCGGAGCTGTGTCGCCAACTGGACGACATTTGCGCCGAGGATACGCCCGAACGGCTGCTAGACCTTGCGCGCACCTTGCAGGACCTGCTGCGCCAGCGCGAAAAGCCGAACTAGCACGTCAGGACACCGCGACGCCGACCGCATTGTTTTTACCGGCCGCGTTTTTACCGGCCGCGCCTTGGTCCGGCGGCGCCTCGCCCAGCGGATCATTCGGCGCACGCGCCTGCAAATCCTCCATCACCATGGTGCGGGCCCGATGCACCCGGCTTTTGACCGTGCCCATCTGCACACCCAGGATCTGCGCCGCAGAGTCGTAGGTTTCGCCCAGGATCACCACCAGTACCAGCATCTCCCGATAATGCAGCGGAAGCCGTTCCACCGCGCGCATCAACTCGCCCCCGCGCACCGTCCATTCCTGCGTGGCCGGGGTCGAGAGCGTCGTGGACACGCAATCCTCCGCCCCCGTGCGGGAACGGCTGGACCGGGCGATGCCGTTGAGAAAGGTGTTGCGCATGATCGTCACCATCCAGGCGCGCAGGTTAGTCCCGGTATGGAAGCTGTCGATTTTGGAAATAGCCTTCACAAGCGTGTCCTGCACCAGATCGTCCACGTCCTCGTGACGCCGTGTCAGAAACCAGCCATAGGCACGCAACGAAGGAATGAGCTCAACGATATCTTCTTCGACTGCCATCTGGCGCTCCCTCCCGCTTGTCCAGCGACACAACGCCCCCCGGCGGTCTGCGTTCCATGAATTCTGCCGCAGGAATTCTGCCGCCCGCGCGCGCGCCGCGCGAAATCGGTCAGGCGTGCGCCTGTCCCAGCAGCGTGGTCATGCGGCGGACGGCCAGCGCATAGCCTTCGACGCCGAATCCCGCGATGACGCCCTCGGCGCGTCGGCTGACATAGGAATGATGGCGAAAGCTTTCGCGCTTGTGAATATTGGTGATATGGACCTCCAGCACCGGACCCTCGAAGGCGTTCAGCGCGTCGAGAACCGCGACGGAGGTATGGCTGAGTGCCGCCGGGTTGATGACGATGCCCGCAGCCCGGTCCCGCGCCTCATGGATCCAGTCGACGATCTGGCCTTCCCAGTTCGATTGCAGCAGCCGGATCTCGAAATCCGCTGCGCGCGCCACCGCCTCGCATTGGCTGCGCACGTCATCCAGGCTTTCGTGGCCGTAGATATCGGGCTGGCGTTTGCCCAGAAGGTTCAGGTTGGGGCCGTTCAGGATGTAGATCGTCTTTTGCATGTCGCTGTTTCCGTCTGTTTCGCGCGACAGTTTGCGCGGCGGGGCGCGGAACACAACCGCCCGCGGCGCTGCATCGCGCGATTTGACGGGCTTTCCTCCGGGGCGTGTGCGTGGGACACTGCGTCGCGCACCCGCCTGTCATGCGTCACCACCCGGAGGACACCATGCCCGCTGCACACGATCAGATCGTCATAACAGGCCTTGCCCGCACCCCGATGGGCGCGTTCCAGGGCGGCCTGTCGGGCCACAGAGCGACCGGGCTGGGCGCGGCGGCGATCAAGGCCGCGCTGGCGCGCGCGGGCGCGCCGGTCGAGCAGGTCGATGAGCTCATCATAGGGTGCGTGCTGCCTGCCGGCCTGGGACAGGCCCCGGCACGTCAGGCCGCGATGGCGGCGGGATTACCCCCCCAGGTGCCCTGTGCCACGCTCAACAAGGTCTGCGGATCGGGGATGAAAGCGGTGATGCTGGCGCATGACATGATCCGCGCCGACAGCGCCGCCACCGTGGTGGCCGGCGGCATGGAGAGCATGTCGAACGCGCCCTATCTTCTGGAAAAGGCGCGCGGCGGCTACCGGATGGGCCATGGCACGATCAAGGACCACATGTTTCTGGACGGGCTGGAAGATGCCTATGACAAGGGCCGGTCCATGGGCACCTTCGCCGAAGATTGCGCCGAACACTATGGGTTCAGCCGCGAGACACAGGATGCCTATGCGCTGGAATCGCTGGCGCGCGCGTCCCGCGCGATCGACACCGGGGCATTCGCGGCGGAGATCGTGGCGCTCGACCCGGTGCGCGACGATGAGCAACCGGGCCGCGTGCGCCCCGAGAAGATCCCGCTGCTGCGCCCCGCGTTCCGGCAGGGCGGCACGGTCACCGCCGCAACATCGTCGTCGATATCCGACGGCGCGGCGGCGCTGGTGATTGCCCGCCGATCGCAGGCGGAGGCTGCGGGCATGACCCCTCTGGCGCGCATCACGGGCCATGCGACCCACGCCCAGACCCCCGCCTGGTTCACCACCGCCCCGATCCATGCGATGCGCAAGCTGCTGGACCGGCTGGATTGGCGCGTGGCGGATGTCGATCTGTTCGAGGTCAACGAGGCCTTCGCCGTCGTCGCCATGGCGGCGATGCGCGATCTCGACATTTCCCGCGACCGGATGAACGTGAACGGCGGCGCCTGCGCGCTGGGCCATCCCATCGGCTGTTCAGGCGCACGCATATTGGTGACGCTGGTATCCGCCCTGCGAGCCCGCGGGCTCAAGCGCGGCATCGCATCGCTGTGCATCGGCGGCGGAGAGGCCACCGCCGTGGCGGTGGAAATGATCTAGCCGCCAAGATCTCGCCCCGCGATCCGGCTTCCACGGTCCGGCCGTCAACATTCGGCCCCAAGTTCTGGCGCCAAGTTCCGGCCCCAAGTTCTGGCCCCGTGAGCTGGGCTCGCCCTCTGATCCCGTGACCTAGCCGCCGGCGCGCACTGTTTCGCGCCGGATGGCGGGTCGTACGCCGCGGCTGCCCCTGGGTGCGTCCCAAACCCCCGGCGTGATCTGCTCTTGTGTCCGGCCCGTCGTCACGCTCGGCAGGAAAGAGCCGTCGAATTCGAGAATGCGACGGACCACATTGGCGCGCACCGGCGTCAGGTTCAGATCCGTGCGATGCAGCAGATACCACTTGCGCTCGATCGGCAGCCCCTCGCCCGGAAGGGCGACCAGACGGCCCGATTTCAGTTCCTCCGCCACGGTATGCTGGGAAATCAGCGCCACGCCCAGACCGGCGAGAACCGCCTGCTTGATCGTCTCGTTCGTGCCCATCTCGGTATAGCGATAGGGCGCCCCTTCGCCGATGCGGTCGAGATAGCGCATCATCATGATCCGGGTTCCCGACCCTTCCTCACGCGCCAGGAAGGTCTCGGCCAGGATCTCGCGGGCGCCGATCTGCGTGCGCTTTGCCAAGGGATGATCGGCGGCCGCGATCAGCACATGCGGATGCTGTCCGAGGACATGCGGCACCACCTGCGGGCTGCGCGGCGGCCGCCCCATGATGGCCAGATCGATGGTGGAATGCTGAAGCGCCTCGATAATGGTCTCGCGGTTGCCCACGCGCAGCAGGATCTCGATCTCGGGCATGGTCCTGCGAATCGACGCCACCAGCCCCGGCGCGAAATACTTGCCGGTGCTGACCACCCCCAGCACCACGACGCCGTTCTTGCCGCCCTGCAAGGCGCGCACCCGATCGATCGAGGTGGCAAGCCGCGCGTTTATCCCGGCGAAAGCCTCGAAAAGCTCCGCCCCTTCGGGCGTCAGCCGCGCTCCGCCGCCCACCAGACGTTCCAGCAGCTGGCACTGGAAATTGTCCTCCAGCCCGCGCAGCTGGGTGTGCACGGCAGGTGCGGTCAGCCCCAGCTGGGCTGCCGCAGCGGTGATCGAACCATGATTTGCGACCGCTGTAAGCGCACGTAACTGCTTGAAAGTGATGGCATCCTGTATCGGCATAACAAATTCTTACTCCCCGGTTCTGCTTTTTAAATATCACAAACATTCAGATTGTTGAATGCTTCGATTGTTGCGCATCACAGCTTCGCAGGGATCGGATATTATGCACATGCAGAACCCCATCATCGACGCCACCGGAATCCCGGCCGCGCTTTTCCCGCTGATCGAAGGGCTTTGCCGCGAAACGGCATCGCTGGCCCGCCTGATCGCCCGCGGCACCGCCGGGCAGCAACTGGGCGCGGCCGTCGGCACAAACAGCGGCGGCGACGGGCAGAAGGCGCTCGACGTGATCGCGGACGAGCGGCTGATTAAGACGGTGGAGACGCTCGGCGTGCGCTGGTACGCCTCCGAGGAGCAGGACACCGTCGTCGAGCTCGACCCGCATGGCGGGCTGGCGCTGGCGATCGACCCGCTGGATGGCTCCTCGAACATCGACGTCAACGTCTCGATCGGCACGATATTCTCGGTATTTGCGGCGACCGACGATGCGCAGACCAGTTTTCTGCGCCCCGCGCATGACCAGATCGCGGCGGGATATGTGATCTACGGCCCGCAGACCTGCCTGGTCGTGACCTTCGGCGACGGCACCCGGCAATACACGCTCGACCCGCAGGTCGGGGCCTTCGTGCTGACCGATCCGGCGATGAGATTGCCCGAGGACTCCAGCGAGTTCGCGATCAACGCATCGAACTACCGGCACTGGGCCAAGCCCGTGCGCGCCTATATCGACGACTGCCTCGCGGGCGCCGAGGGGCCGCGCAACAAGAATTTCAACATGCGCTGGGTCGCCTCGCTGGTCGCGGAAACGCACCGCATCCTGACGCGCGGCGGCATCTTCCTCTACCCCGCCGACAGCCGCGACGGCTACGGCCGCGGACGGCTGCGGATGATCTACGAATGCGCGCCCATCGCCTTTCTGGTCGAGCAGGCGGGCGGTCTCGCGACGGACAGCTCGGACCGGATCCTGGAAAAGACCGCCGACAGCCTGCACGGGCGCACGCCCTTCGTGTTCGGTTCGACCGGCAAGGTGCAACGGGTGGTCGCCTATCACGACCTGCCCGAGCAGGAGGTCTCGGCGCTGTTCGGCCTGCGCGGGCTGTTTCGGATTCAGGAGCCATACGCATGAGCAAGCGACATCCCATCATTTCCGTAACCGGATCGTCCGGCGCGGGGACCACGACGGTCAAATCCACCTTCGACCAGATTTTCCGCCGCGAAGGGTTCAAGGCGGTGGCGATCGAGGGCGACGCCTTTCACCGCTATGACCGCGCCGCGATGAAGGCCGAATTGCAGGACCGGCTGGAAAAGGGCGACGCGACCTTCAGCCATTTCAGTTACGACGCCAATATCCTCGACAAACTGGAGGAGATCTTCCGCACCTACGGCGAGACCGGCGAGGGGCGCACGCGCCACTACGTGCACGATGCCGAGGAGGCCGCGAAATGGAACGCGGAGCCCGGCACCTTCAGCGACTGGGCGCCTTTCGAGACCGACAGCGACCTGCTGTTCTACGAAGGTCTGCACGGCGCCGTGGTCAACGATGAGGTCGACCTGGCGCGGCTGGCGGATCTGAAGATCGGGGTCGTGCCGGTGATAAACCTCGAATGGATCCAGAAGATCCACCGCGACAAGGCGATGCGCGGCTATTCCACCGAGGCCGTGACCGACACGATCCTGCGGCGCATGCACGCCTATGTACACTGCATATGTCCGCAATTCGTGCAGACGGATGTGAATTTCCAACGCGTGCCCGTCGTCGACACCTCCGACCCGTTCGTCGCGCGCTGGATCCCCACCGCCGACGAAAGCCTGGTGGTGATCCGGTTCCGCGACCCCAAGGGCATCGATTTTCCCTATCTCACCGCGATGATCGGCGGCAGCTGGATGAGCCGCGCCAATTCCATCGTGATCCCCGGCGGGCGCATGGATCTGGCGATGCAGCTGATTTTCACCCCGATGGTCCAGCGGCTGGTCCACGAATCCAAACGCGCCTGAGGAGGCTTCGCGATGAACCGGCATACCGATATCTCCATTACCAGCGAGGCCCGCATGGCCAGCGCCATCCGCGTTTTGACCATGGATGCGGTGCAGGCGGCGAATTCCGGCCACCCCGGCGCGCCGATGGGCATGGCCGATGTGGCGGCGGTGCTGTTCAACCGCTTTGTCCGGATCGATCCGGCCAATGACACCTGGCCCGACCGCGACCGTTTCGTGATGTCGGCGGGGCACGGGTCGATGCTCGTCTATGCGATCAACCACCTGCTGGGCTACGACGACATGGGCATGGACCAGCTGCGGAATTTCCGTCAGCACGGCGCGCGCACCGCGGGCCATCCCGAATACGGCCACGCCAGGGGGATCGAGACCACCACAGGCCCGCTGGGCCAGGGCATCACCAATGCGGTCGGCATGGCGCTGGCCGAGCGGATGCACAACGCGCGCTTCGGCGACGAGCTGGTCGACCATCGCACCTATGCGATCGCGGGCGACGGCTGCCTGATGGAAGGCATCAGCCATGAGGCGATCGACCTGGCGGGGCATCTGCGGCTGGGGCGGCTGACGCTGTTCTGGGACGACAACCGCATCACCATCGACGGGGCCACCGATCTGTCGACCTCGATGGATCAGGCGCAGCGGTTCGCGGCGGCGGGCTGGCATGTGCAGGCCATCGACGGGCACGACCGCGACGCCATCGCCGCCGCCATCCGGGCCGCGCAGGCCGATCCGCGCCCCTCGATGATCGCGTGCCGCACGCTGATCGGCAAGGGCGCGCCCAACAAGCAGGGCACCGCCGCCACCCACGGCGCGCCGCTGGGCGATGCCGAAATCGCCGCCGCCCGCGCGCAGATGGGCTGGGACGCCGCCCCGTTCGAGATCCCCCGGGATGTCTATGACGCCTGGCACGCCGTCGCGGACCGCGGCGCCGCCGAAGCGACCGCCTGGCGCGCCCGGCTGGACGCGGCCCCTGCGGCTGCGGATTTCCGCGCCTCGCTTGCCTTTGCCGACCCCGCAAAGCTGGGCGCGGCGATGACCGAATATCGCCGCAGCCTGTCGCAGGACGCGCCCAGTGTCGCCACGCGCAAGGCGTCGGAAATGGCGCTGGGGGTGGTCAATGCCACCCTGCCCAACACCATCGGCGGCTCGGCCGATCTGACCGGGTCGAACAACACCCGCACCGGCGACATGCGCGCGGTCAGCCGCGACGATTACAGCGGCGACTACATCCATTACGGCATCCGCGAACATGGCATGGCTGCGGTGATGAACGGCATCGCGCTGCATGGCGGCTTCGTGCCCTATGGCGGCACCTTTCTGGTGTTCTCGGACTATTGCCGCCCGGCGATCCGCCTGTCGGCGCTGATGGGTCTGCCCGTCACCTATGTGATGACCCACGACAGCATCGGGCTGGGCGAGGACGGCCCCACCCATCAGCCGGTGGAAACCAAGGCCGCGCTGCGCGCCATTCCCAATCTGAACGTGTTTCGCCCCTGCGACGCGGTCGAAACCGCCGAGGCCTGGGAAATTGCCGCCACCGCGCGGCGCACGCCCTCGCTGCTGTGCCTGTCGCGCCAGAACCTGCCGGTGCTGCGCACCACGCATCGCGACGAAAACCAAAGCGCGCGCGGGGCCTATGTTCTGCAAGAGCCCGAAGGGGCGCGCGACGTCACGCTGATCGCCACCGGATCCGAGGTCGCCCTGGCGGCAGAGGCCGCCGCCCTGCTCAAGGCGTCGGGCATCCGGGCGGCCGTCGTCTCGGCGCCGTGCTTTGAACTTTTCGCAAGCCAGGGCGCCGCCTATCGCGCCGAGGTGCTGGGCACCGCCCCCCGCGTGGGCGTCGAGGCCGCGATCCGCCAGGGCTGGGATGCCTTCCTCGGCCCGCTCGACGGCTTTGTCGGCATGACGGGTTTCGGCGCCTCGGCCCCCATCGACGACCTCTACCGGCATTTCGGCATCACCGCGGAGGCGGTCGCCGAGACCGCCCGCGACCTTGTGAAGTAAGGAACAGAATTTCATGACCGTGAAAGTAGCCATCAACGGATTTGGCCGTATCGGGCGCAACGTGCTGCGCGCCATCATCGAGGCGGGCCGCACCGACATCGAGGTGATCGCGATCAACGATCTGGGCCCGGTGGAAACCAACGCCCATCTGCTGCGCTACGACAGCGTGCACGGGCGCTTTCCGGGCGAGGTCCGCACCACGGGCGACACCATCGACGCAGGCTGCGGACCGATGCGCGTCACCGCCATCCGCAACCCCGCCGATCTGCCCTGGGGCGATGTCGATGTGGTTCTGGAATGCACCGGGATCTTTACCTGCAAGGACGCCTGTCAGGCGCATCTGGGCACCGGCGCCGCGCGGGTGCTGATATCCGCGCCGGGCAAGGACGCCGACAAGACCATCGTCTGCGGCGTGAACGAGCGCAGCCTGACCGCCGACGATCACGTCGTCTCGAACGCCTCCTGCACGACGAACTGCCTGTCGCCGGTGGCCAAGGTGCTGGACGATGCCATCGGCATCAAGCGCGGCTTCATGACCACGATCCACAGCTACACCGGCGACCAGCCGACGCTGGACACGATGCACGGCGATCTTTACCGCGCGCGGGCCGCCGGGCTGTCGATGATCCCCACCTCGACCGGCGCGGCCAAGGCCGTGGGCCTGGTGCTGCCCCAGCTTGCAGGCAGGCTGGACGGCGTGGCGATCCGGGTGCCGACGCCCAATGTCTCGGTCGTGGATTTCACCTTCGAGGCCAGCCGCGACACCTCTGTCGCGGAAATCAACGCCGCCATCCGCAAGGCCGCCGAGGGTCCGATGAAGGGCATTCTGGGCTATACCGAAGAGGCGCTGGTCAGCAGCGATTTCAACCACGACCCGCATTCGTCGATCTTTCACGCCGATCAGACCAAGGTGATGGACGGCACGCTGTGCCGCATCCTGACCTGGTACGACAACGAATGGGGGTTCTCCAACCGCATGGCCGATACCGCCGTCGCGATGGGGAGGCTGATCCGATGACCGGCACCGATCTCACGGACATCGCCGCGATCACCGATATCGACGTGCGGGGCAAGCGGCTGGTGGTGCGCGCCGATCTGAACGTGCCGGTCCGCGACGGGCGCATTGGCGATGCCACCCGGATCGCGCGGTTCGCCCGCGGCATGCGCCCGCTGCTGGCGCAGGGCGCGCGGCTGGTGATCCTGACCCATATGGGCCGCCCCGAGGGCGAGATGAACCCGACCCTGTCGGTCGACAAGCTGCGCCCTGCCCTGTCCGAGGCGCTGGGCGCGCCGGTCCGGTTCTCGGACGTCTGCACCGGCCCCTCCGCCGCGATCCTGGCGGGCGGGCTGAAGGACGGCGAGGTGCTGCTGTGCGAGAACCTGCGCTTCAACGCGGGCGAGGAACGCAACGACCCGCGCCTGGCGCAGGAATTGGCGGCGCTGGGCGACATCTATGTGAACGACGCGTTTTCCTGCGCGCACCGGGCCCATGCCTCGACCGCCGCGATCGCGGAACGGCTGCCCGCCTATGCGGGCCCGCTGATGATCGAGGAAATGCAGGCCCTGTCGCGCGCGCTGGAAAACCCCGCCCGCCCTGCCGTGGCCATCGTGGGCGGGGCCAAGATCTCGACCAAGATCCCGGTGCTGCGCAATCTGGTGGGCAAGCTCGATGCGGTGATCGTGGGCGGCGGCATGGCCAACACCTTTCTCTATGCCCAAGGCTGCGCGATGGGCCGGTCGCTGCATGAGGCCGATCAGGTCGACACCGTGCGCGACGTCCGCGCGCTGGCCGAACAATCGGGTTGCCGCATCCTGCTGCCGCGCGATGTGGTCTGCGCCCGGGCCTTTGCCGAAGGCGCCGCGCATGTGGTCCGCCCGGCGGACGCCTGCCCCGACGACGCGATGATCCTGGATGCGGGCCCCGAGGCGGTGGCCGCCTTTACCCAGGAGCTGTCGAACGCCCGCACGATCCTGTGGAACGGCCCGCTCGGCGCGTTCGAGCTGCCGCCTTTCGATGCGGCGACGGTGGCCCTGGCGCGGGAAGCCGCCGCCCTGACGCGCGCGGGCCGCGCGGTCAGCGTGGCGGGCGGCGGCGATACGGTGGCGGCGCTGAACGCGGCCGGGGTCGCGGATGACTTTAGCTATGTGTCCACCGCCGGTGGCGCATTCCTGGAATGGCTGGAGGGCAGGACGCTCCCCGGTATCGCCGCGCTGCAACGCGCGGCCCAAGCGGCCTGAGGAGACGGATAATGGCGCTCATCACCCTGAGACAACTGCTCGATCACGCGGCCGAACATGGCTACGGCGTGCCCGCGTTCAACATCAACAACATGGAACAGGGGCTGGCGATCGTGCAGGCCGCCGCCGCGGTCGACGCGCCGGTGATCCTGCAGGCCAGCCGGGGCGCGCGGTCCTATGCCGGCGACATCATGCTGCGCCACATGGTGCAGGCGCTGGCGGAAATGTACCCCGCGGTGCCGATCTGCCTGCATCAGGATCACGGCAACAACGAGGCGACCTGTTATTCCGCGATCCGCCACGGGTTCACCAGCGTGATGATGGACGGCAGCCTGGAGGAGGACATGAAGACGCCCGCCTCTTATGACTACAACGTCGACATCACCCGGCGCGTGACCGTCGCGGCCCATGCCGTGGGCGCCAGCGTCGAGGGCGAGCTGGGCATCCTGGGCAGCCTGGAAACCGGCGAGGCCGCCGCCGAGGACGGATCGGGCGCCGAGGGCAAGCTGAGCCAGGATCAGCTGTTGACCGACCCCGATCAGGCGGTGGATTTCGTGATGCGCACGCGCTGCGACGCGCTGGCCATCGCCTGCGGCACCAGCCACGGCGCCTATAAGTTCACCCGCAAGCCCGACGGCGAGATCCTGGCGATGGGCACCATCGCCGCGATCCACGACAAGCTGCCGGACACGCATCTGGTGATGCACGGCTCAAGCTCGGTGCCGCAGCATTTGCAGGATCTCATCAACGCCTCCGGCGGCGAGATGCCCCAGACCTGGGGCGTGCCCGTCGAGGAGATCGAAAAGGGCATCGCGATGGGCGTGCGCAAGGTCAACATCGACACCGACTGCCGCATGGCGATGACCGGCCAGTTCCGCAGGCTGGCACAGGAAAAGCCCGACGAATTCGACCCCCGCAAGTTCCTGATCCCCGCGATGAAGGAACTGGAAACCCTGTGTCGCGACCGCTTCGAGCGGTTCGGCACGGCAGGCCATGCCGCCGCGATCAAGGTCGTCGGGATGGATGAGATGGCCGCCCGCTATGCGGCGGGCGCGCTCGATCCGAAAATCACCGCCAACAAGGCCGCTTAAGCCAAACCCAACAGGAGCACCGCCATGAACGAGATGAGCAACCCCAAGGAACTGAAAGGCAAGGAACGCTACAAGGCCGGCGTTCTGAAATACGCGCAGATGGGCTATTGGGACGGGGATTACCAGCCCAAGGATACCGACGTTCTGGCGCTCTTCCGCATCACCCCCCAGCAGGGCGTCGACCCGATCGAGGCCGCCGCCGCGGTGGCGGGCGAATCCTCGACCGCCACCTGGACCGTCGTCTGGACCGACCGGCTGACCGCCTGCGATCAGTACCGCGCCAAGGCCTACAAGGTCGAACAGGTGCCCAACAACCCGGGGCAGTATTTCTGCTATGTGGCCTACGACCTGATCCTGTTCGAAGAAGGCTCCATCGCGAACCTGACGGCCTCGATCATCGGCAATGTCTTCAGCTTCAAGCCGCTGCTGGCCGCCCGGCTGGAGGACATGCGTTTCCCCGTCGCCTATTGCAAGACCTTCGCGGGCCCGCCCACCGGCCTGGTGGCCGAGCGCGAGCGGCTGGACAAGTTCGGCAAGCCCCTGCTGGGCGCCACGACCAAGCCGAAGCTCGGCCTGTCGGGCAAGAACTATGGCCGCGTGGTCTATGAAGGCCTGAAGGGCGGGCTCGATTTCATGAAGGACGACGAGAACATCAACTCGCAGCCCTTCATGCACTGGCGCGACCGGTTCCTCTACTGCATGGAGGCGGTCAACAAGGCCTCCGCCGAAAGCGGCGAGGTCAAGGGCCACTACCTCAACATCACCGCCGGCACGATGGAGGAGATGTACGCCCGCGCCGAATTCGCCAAGCAGCTCGGTTCGGTCATCGTGATGGTCGACCTGATCATCGGCTACACCGCGATCCAGTCGATCAGCAA
>NZ_JBRBUA010000022.1:0-35949 GCF_052826345.1 Brevirhabdus sp.
GCGGTCAGATACCACCATTCGACGCGGTAGCCGTAATGCGCGCCGTGATCGGCGGGGAACTGCAACCGGCGGCCGGGCGCGGGCACCTCGAAACCGTCGGCGCTGCTGCCCAATCCGGCAAATCCCGCCCCCACGCCCTGCGCGCCGCCGCCCTGCGGCACCCCCAGGAGGGCGGCCAGCAGCACCGGCAACAGCAGTTTTTTCAGAATGCGGTGTGGATCAGCGTTCATTGGCAAAGACTTTCAGAAAGCCCGAGGGCGGCCTGCGCGACAGGCGCCACAGCGGCAGCGCGCTGGCCAGCAGCGCGGCCAGCATCGCCAGCGCAAACAGGCGCAGCCAGTCCTGCGGAAAGAGCGACATCGGCAACCGCCAGCCGAAGGCGGCTACATTGACCACCGCCAACAGCACCCAGGCCAGCAACAGACCCACCGGCAGCGCGATCAGATAGGTCAGGGCGGCCAGCATTAGGCTGCGGGCGAGCTCCAGCCAGGCCAGCCTGCGCCGCGTCACCCCCAGCGCCCAGACCGGGGCCAGTTGCGGCAGGCGCATCACCGACAGGCTCAGCAGGCTGGTCAGGATCGCGAAACCGGCCACCGCCAGCGTCAGCAGATTCAGCGCCGCTGTCACGGTGAAGGTCCGCTCGAAGATGCCCAGCGACAGCGCCTTGATCGCGGCCTGATCGCGGATGGCGTCGCGCGGCAGGCCGAAATCGTCCACCAGCGCCGCGATCAGCGCCTCGACCCGGTCCGGCGGCAGCCGCAGCCCGAACCGCAGCCGCTGCACGTCGGGGAAGGCCTGTGTCAGCCTGTCGGGCGAGACCAGGATCTGCGCGCGCGTATTGCCGTAGTCGGAATAGACCCCGGCCACTTGCAAGTTGCCCAGCGGGCCCGCCTGAATGCGTGCGCCGGGGCGCAGGCCCCTGCTGCGCGACATCTGCTCGTTGATCATCGCGGCCCGCCCGCCCGCGACCAGATCCCAGGCATCCGGCAGCGCGTCGAGCACCGGCCAGTTGTCGCGGTAGGTGGCATGATCGGCCACGCTGTAGATCTCTGTCGGGGCGCCCGCGATCCGCGTCTGCGCCTTCCAGATCGGCAGTACCGCATCGACCCGCGGCGCCAGCCAGCCGGTCAGCCGGTCGGCTTCTTCCGGGGTGCGGGCGCTCACGTAAAGCTCCGCCGCAAGGCGCTGGTCGAGCCACCCGGTGAAGGTCAGCCGAAAGCTCGAGACCATCGTGCCGACGCCGATGTTGGTGGCCAGCGCCAGCAACAGCGCCATCAGCGCAAGCGAAAGGCCTGGCAATTGCTGGCGGGTGTCGGCCCAGAACCAGGCGCGCAGCGGCGGCGGCGACAGCCGCTCGGCCAGCGCCAGCAGCGCGGCGATCCCCCCCGGCAGCATCAGGGCCGCCCCCAGAAGCAGGCAGCCAAGCGCCGCGAACCCCTGCATCACCCCGTCGGCGCGCAGGGCCAGCCAGCCCGCCGCGCCAAGCAGCGCGAAGCCGCACCAGGCTTGCCATTTCAGCCGCCCGGTCGAGGCGCGCAGCCATGCGCGCGGCTGTGCCGCCGCCAACAGGGGCAGGCGCCGGACCTGCCACAGCGCCTGTGCGGCGGCGATCAGCGTGCCCGCAAGCGCCATGCCCAGCCCCGTCGCGGCCCAGAACGGGTGAAATTGCAGCGAGTCCTCGATCTGCGCGCCGTAAAGCCCCTGCAGGGTGGCGGCGACATCGGGCAGCAGCAGCGCGGCGATCACATAGCCCAGCGCCACCCCCGCCGCGCCCGCCAACAGGCCCAGAACCAGCAGCTCGGCCAGCAGGGCCAGCATCAGCCGCCCGACAGGCACGCCCATCGCGCGCAGGGTGCGCAGGGCGGGGCGGCGCTGCTCGAACGCGAGGCCGATGGCGGCGTGCACGATGAAGAGCCCGACCGCGAAGGACAGCAGCCCGAAGGCGGTCAGGTTCAGATGGAAGCTTTCGGTCAGCCGGCCGATATCGCCGCCGCTGCCGCCCTCGGCCGGGGTCAGCCGCAGGCCCAGATCGGCGGGCAGATCGGTCAGCCCGTCAAGCGCGCGCGCCGGGGGCGGGCCGGTCAGCACCAGCCGCGACAGGTCTATGGGGCCGCCGGTGCCGCCGCCGCGCAGCAGGCGGTCGGCCACCACGATATCGGTAATCAGCGTGCGCGGCGGCGCGGCATCGCTGGGCACAAGCCGGGGCAGGGACGCCGACGCATTTGCGCCCGCGTCACCGGAAGCGCCCGCCAGGCCCGCCGGCCCCGTCAGGGCCGCCAGTGTCTCGGGCGTGCCGAACCCCGTGCCGGGATCGAAAAGCGCGGCCAGCGAATCGGTGAAGGCACGAGTGTCGGGAGCATCATCGGCGGCCGGTCCCGCCGCAAGTGCCGCGCTTAGCGCCTCGGTCAAGGCGCGCGACAGCACGCCGCCGCCTTTGGCCGTGCCGGTTGTCCCCACCGGGCTGGAGGATCGCTGCCGTGTCAGGCCCGCGCTCGTCAGGTCGATGCCAAGCACGCGGATGTCCTGCCCGCCCTCGACATGCAGCGTGCCTTCGATCAGCGGCGCCACCGGCCAGCCCGCCCGGCGCAGCAGCGCGAAATCGGCGGTTGCTATCTCGCCCGACGGTGCGCGCAGGCTGGGGCGGTCGGCCTCGTCAAGCACGGTGGCGGCACGCTGATAGCTGGCGCGCGCCTCGGCGTTGATGGCCTGCACGCCGGTCCAGAGGCTGGTCGCCATGGCAAGCCCCGCCAGCAGCGTCATCAGTTGCAGCGGCTGGCGCCACCAATGCGACAGCAACGCCGACAGGACGACGCGTGTCATGCCAGCTTGCCCGCGCGCAGCAGCAACCGCGTGTCCAGGCGTTCGGCCAGCCTGCGCGAATGGGTGACCATCAGCAGACCGGCCCCGGTATCGCGCACCAGTTGCAACATGAGATCCATCACCGCGTCGCCGGTGGCCTCATCCAGGTTGCCCGTCGGTTCATCCGCCAGCAGCAGCGGCGGGCGCCCGGCCAGCGCGCGCCCGATCGCGACCCGCTGCTGCTGGCCGCCCGACAGCTGTTCGGGGTAATGGCGCAGGTGATCCTTCAGCCCGAGACGCGCCGCCAGGGTGGAAATCCATTCCGGGTCGTGCCGCCGCGACAGCCGCGCCTGAAACGCCAGATTATCCGCCACGTTCAGCGAGGGGATCAGATTGAACTGCTGGAACACCAGCCCCACGCTTTCGCGCCGGACCTTGGCGCGCTGCCGGTCGGACATGGCGGTGACATCGCGCCCGTCGATCTCGATCGTGCCGCGGTCGGGGGTGTCCAGCGCGCCCAGCAGGTGCAGCAGCGTGCTTTTGCCCGACCCGGAATCGCCGGTGAGCGCCAGCGAGCGGCCCGCCACGAGCGTCAGGTCGACGCCACGCAGAACCGGCAGGGCCCCGTCGCGCGTGGCAAAGGATTTTTCAATGTCGCGGGCAACTAAAAGCATGGGGCTCCGTTTCGGACAGAGCATAGGCGCGCGGGCCGCCGGGGCAAGGGCAGAGCGGCGCGATCATGCGACTGACTGTCAGCAGGTGTGCTGCACAAGTCTCGCCAATCTTGCCAAGGGCAGGCGGATCGGCCAGATATCGGGGCCGGAGCGATTGGCGCATTCCTGGCGAAAGGGTCCCCTGTCGATGGCACGGACATTGCAACTGCGCCGCAACGACGCGGGCATCGCGGCGGCATCGGGCATCCTCGCGCAACGCTTCGGGGCGCGGTTTCAGACCGGCCGCTCCCTGCGCGAGCAGCACGGCCACACCACGACCTGGATCGACAACCAGCCGCCCGACGCCGTGATCCTGCCCCGCACCACCCAAGAGGTGCAGGACATCGTGCGGATCTGCGCCGATCATCGCACCCCGATCATCCCGTTCGGCACCGGCACCTCGCTGGAGGGGCACGTCAACGCGCCGCTGGGCGGTATCTGCCTCGATTTCAGCGAAATGGACAAGGTGCTGGAGGTCCACGCCGAGGACATGGATTGCCGCGTGCAGCCCGGCGTCACCCGCAAGGCGCTGAACGAGCATCTGCGCGCGACGGGGCTGTTCTTTCCCATCGACCCCGGCGCCGACGCCAGCCTCGGCGGGATGGCCGCCACGCGCGCCTCGGGCACCAACGCGGTGCGATACGGCACGATGAAGGACGCGGTGCTGGGGCTGCGCGCGGTCCTGCCCTCGGGCGAGGTGATGACGACGGCGCGACGGGCACGCAAGACCTCGGCCGGGTACGATCTGACCCGGCTGTTGGTCGGGTCCGAGGGCACGCTGGGCCTGCTCACGGAGCTGACGCTGAAACTGCACGGCATCCCCGAGGCGATGAGTTCCGCCGTCTGTTCCTTTCCCACGGTCGAGGCCGCGTGCAACGCGGTGATCGCCACGCTGCAACTCGGCCTGCCCGTGGCCCGGATGGAGTTGATGGATGCGGCTTCGGTCGCGGCGGTCAACGCCTACTCCAAGCTGAGCCTGCCAGAGACACCGCTGTTGCTGCTGGAATTCCACGGCAGCCACGACAGTGTGGCCGAGCAGGCCCGCGTCTTCGGCGAGATCGCGGCGGACAATGCCTCGACCGCCTTCGACTGGACCGCCGATGCCGAAGCGCGCAATCGTCTGTGGCAGGCGCGTCACGACGCCTATTGGGCGTCGTTGCAGATCCGGCCCGGCGCGCAGGCGATCTCCACCGATGTCTGTGTGCCGATCTCTCATCTGGCGGACTGCGTGACGCGGGCGCAGGCCAAGGCGGAGGACATGGGGCTGCTGGCCCCGGTGCTGGGCCACGCGGGCGACGGCAATTTCCACATGCTGCTGCTGGTGGACCGCAGCGACCCGCGCGAATGCGCCACGTCAGAGGATTTCGTGGCCTGGCTGGCGGAGCTGGCCATATCCTACGACGGCACCTGCACCGGCGAGCATGGCATCGGGCAGGGCAAGATGGGCTATCTGGAGGCCGAGCTGGGCGGCGAGGCGCTGTCGGTCATGGCGGCGGTCAAGCGCGCGGTCGATCCGCTGAACATCTTCAACCCCGGCAAGATCGTGGACCCGGCGCGATAGCGTGGCGCCTTGTCCTTCAACCGCAGCCCTTCCGCTGCGGTCCCTCAGTCGCGCTCGTTTCTGATGCGGTTGCGCAGCTGCCCCAGCCCGGTGGCCTCCACCACGATTTCATCTCCTGCGGACAGTTCCGTCCCGGTCGCGCCTTCCGCGTGGAACCCCCCCTGCGGCAAGGGCATCCACGCCACCACGTCGCCCGGACAAAGCGTGAGCTGCCCGGATATGCGCGCGATCAAGGCCGCCAGATCGCGGCCCGCCTGCGGCAGCTCCATCCATTCGGCGCGCGCGCCGTTCACGTGCATCGTCAGCGTCAGGTCGTTCAGTTGCCGCGGATCGGCATAGCTGAAACAGCCCGGCCCCAGCGCGCCGGAGCGGTCGCGGTTGTCCCAAAGCTGCGACACCTCGGGCGGCATCCCCGGAAAGGCGCCGTCGCAATAGAGGCTCAGCGCCGCGACATGGTCGAGCGCGGCCCCCGCGTCGACGCCGCGCGCGCGCCGCCCGATGATCGCGGCGATGCCCGCACGCGCATGAAGCGGATGTTCCGACGCGGGCCGCAGGATGCTGCGCCCGTGGCCCACCACCGCGCTGGCAAGCCGCGTGCAGATGCGGGTGCCGCCATCTGCGGCGATGCCCAGAAGGATGCGGATGTCGGAACCGACGGGCAGCCTGTGGCGAAAGGTGCCGGGCCGGTGGGTGACATCGCGCAGCATCGCGGCCTTGGCGCATTCGTCCAGCCCCTGCGCCTCGATCACCGATCTGAGGTCGCGCCAGCTTGGCATGAAGCGGCTGAGGTCGACGAAGCCATCCTCCACCAATGCGCCGAAATGGCACCTTCCATCGACGTCGACGGTCGCGAACTGCATGGGCTGCTCCTTCGGGGGTGGGCGCTGTTTGTCGGACATCTGGCCGGGCTCGACTGGGACCCAACGCGGCAGGCCCGCTTCGGGGTCCATGGTTGGGCACCGCGGAGCGTTCTTTAGGGGGCGGGGAGCGATCTTGGAGCAATGGCGCCGGATGCCCCGGCGTGCGCAACAGTTCGCCGCGGGTGGCGCTGGCGGAAATCGCCCTGCGGGTTTGACCTGAGGCGCCGCCGCACTTATCTTGGAACCGGCCCGTTTCGGGCACCCCTGCGCAGGAAAGCTCGCGTTTGCCACAACCCGCCGCCATAAGTCCCCGTCTGGTGTCAGGCCTGCTGTCGCCTCTGCGGATGCTGATCGTCCTGGCGCTGCTGGCGTTTCCGGGGCCGTTCGGCGTGGCGTGGGGCGCCGCCGACGCGGCGGGGCCACAAGACAGCACCTGTGCGCAGACCGAGGGCGGCGGCCCGTTTCATCATGTCGCGACCGGCTGCGAGATGGACGGCACGGCCGACGCTCAGCAATGTCAGGCCACCGTGATGTGCCCGGCCTGGCTGCCCGAGCAGGGCGCCCCCGGATTGAAGGTCGCGCTCTACGACCGGATGGCGCGGCGCAGCCTGTCCACGGTCGAGGTGGCGTCCCAGCGCGGGCTTGCGGCGGACCCGCCGCCGCCGCGCCGACACGGCTGAGCCTTTCCCGTCCGCGTCGCGAAGCCCGCCTGAGGAGGTGGCGCCGACGCATGCTGTCCCATCGAAAGAAATACATATGACACTTTCCCGACGCACGTTCCTTGCCGGAACGTCAGCAAGCCTTGGTGCGGGGCTTGTCGCCACGGCGCCCGCGGCGCAGACCGCCGAGGCCGCGACCCCCGCGCCGCAGGTCCTGCGCGCCGCCACGGCATCGTTGCAACTGGCGCCGTCCGGCTATCCCGCGACCGGCATCCTGGCCTATAACGACGCGGCGCCCGGTCCGCAGATCCGTATGAAACAGGGCGAACGCCTGAGCCGCAGGCTGGAGAACGGTCTGGATCAGGCCACGTCGATCCATTGGCACGGAATGCGCCTGCCCAACGCGATGGACGGGGTGCCGGGCATGACGCAGCCCGCCGTCGCGCCGGGTGCGGGGTTCGATTACGACTTCACGCTCAAGGATGCCGGTACCTTCTGGTATCACAGCCACAACAAATCGTGGGAACAGGTCGCGCGCGGCCTGCACGGCCCGCTGATCGTCGAGGAACCCGAAGGCGCCCCCGATGTCGATGCCGAGGAACTGCTGGTGCTGGACGACTGGCGGCTGCGCGACGATGCCTCGCTCGACCCCGACTACGCCAACATCCACGATTCCTCGCACGCGGGACGGGTGGGAAACCTGATCACCGTCAACGCGAAATACGATCTGCAAGCGCGGGCGTCCTCCGGCGACCGGCTGCGGCTGCGCATCATCAACGCGTCCAACGCGCGGATCTTCCAACTGGCCCTGAAGGGGCTGGAGGGTTGGGTCGTGGCCTATGACGGGATGCCGCTGGAAACCCCCGGCCGGATCGAAAACGCCATTCCCCTGGCCCCCGCGCAGCGGGTCGACATGATCGTCGATGTCACCGCCGATGCGGGCGGCGAGGCGTTCCTCATCGGGCTGGAGCGCAACGAGGGCTTTGCCCTGACGACCTTCAAGGTGGGCGAAGGCCGCCGCGCGCGCCGCGATGCCGCCCCCGCGCCGTTGCCGCCCAACCCGTTGCCGCAAATGACCCGCGTCATGGTCGATGCGGCGCCCGTGCAAAAGCTGAACATGTCGGGCGGCGCGATGCGCGCCCTGCGCCGGGCGGTCTACAAGGGGCGCAACATGACGGGGCAGGTGTTGATGGACGAGGGCCAGTTCTGGGCCTTCAACGGCATGGTGGGAATGAGCGACAAGCCGCTGGCGCAGGTCGCCAGGGGGGAGACGCTGCGCATTCCGATCGTCAACGACACCGTCTTCGCCCATGCCATGCACCTGCACGGCCACCATTTCCGCGAACGCCTGCCCGACGGCGGTTTCGGCCCCTGGCGCGATACGCTGTTGATCGCACCGTCGGAAACGCGTGAAATCGCCTTTGTCGCGGATAATCCCGGCGACTGGATGTTCCACTGCCACATGCTGTCGCATCAGGCGGCGGGCATGGCCACCTGGGTGAGGGTGAGCGCATGAGCCGCATGACCAACCCCGCACCGTCCTACGTGCAATCGCAACAGACCACTTCCCGTCCGACCATCGAAAGGGGACCGCTCATGAACATCGGAGCCGTCGCAGAACGCGCAAACCTGCCGCCCAAGACCATCCGCTATTACGAGGACATCGGCCTCGTCAAACCCCAGCGGGGCAGCAACGGATACCGCAGCTTCTGCCAGGATGATCTTAACAAGCTGTCGTTCATCGGACGCGCAAGGTCGCTGGGGTTCACCATCGAGGAATGCCGCGTGCTGCTGGCCCTTTACGAAAAGGAGGACCGCGCCAGCAGCGACGTCAAGAAACTGGCGGAGCAGCACCTGGGCGATATCGACCGCAAGATCGCGGAGCTGCAGTCGATGCGTGCGACGCTGGCGACGCTGGTGGAATCGTGCAACGGCGATCATCGCCCGAACTGCCCGATCCTGGAGGATCTGGCCGCCCCGGCGCGCAAGGACTGAGCGCGGGGCCCATGCGCGACATTGCGGGGTCGCAAACGGCCTTGTCGGTCTGCGCCGGAATGTGACACAGGTGGGCGAAATCCATAGGTATCTCGATGATCTCGCCCTCCCACTTCTTTTCGCCCGACGAATACACCATGCGCCTGGCCCGCACGCGCACCGTGATGGCCGACAGCGGCATCGACACGCTCGTCGTGTCCGACCCTTCGAACATGTCCTGGCTGACCGGCTACGACGGCTGGTCGTTCTATGTGCACCAGGCGGTGGTGATCTCGCTCGACCAGCCGCCCATCTGGTGGGGCCGCGCGATGGACACGCTGGGCGCGATGCGCACGGTCTACATGGATCACGACCAGATCGTGGGCTACGACGACACCTACGTCCAGAACCCGCACAAGCACCCGATGGAGACGCTGGCCGCGCTGCTGTACGACCGCGGCCTGGCGCGGGGGCGCGTGGGCGTCGAGATGGACAACTACTACTACTCCGCCGCTGCGCACCGCAGCCTGTCCGCCAACCTGCCGGGGGTGGAGCTGATCGACACCACCGGCATGGTGAACTGGCAGCGCGCGATCAAGTCGGATGCGGAAATCATCTGCATGCGCCGCGCCGCGCGCATCGTCGAGGCGATGCATGACACCATTCTGGAGAAGGCGCAGCCGGGGATGCGCAAGAACGATCTGGTGGCCGAGATTTACCACACCGCGATCACGGGCGCCGACGGCTATTGGGGCGACTATCCGGCGATCGTGCCGATGGCGCCTTCGGGCATGGATGCCACCGCGCCGCATCTGACCTGGGACGACCGCCCCCTGCGCCAGGACGAGGCGACGTTCTTCGAGATCGCGGGCGTGCACCGCCGCTATCACGTGCCGCAGTCGCGCACGCTGTTTTTCGGCGAGCCGCCCGAGAAATACCGCGAGGCCGAAAAGGCCGTGCTGGAGGCGGTGGAGGCGGGGCTGGAGCAGGCCATGCCCGGCAACCGGGCCGAGGATATCGCCAATGCCTTCAACGCCACGCTGAACCGGCTGGGGTTCGAGAAGGACAGCCGCTGCGGCTATTCCATCGGGCTCAGCTATCCGCCCGACTGGGGCGAGCGCACGATATCCTTCCGGCGCGGCGACGACACGGTGCTGGAGCCGGGGATGTGCTTTCACTTCATGCCCGCGCTCTGGCTCAGCGATGGCGGGATCGAGATCACCGAGCCGCTGCTGATCACCTCGGACGGATGTGAATGCCTTTGCCAGACGCACCGCGGCCTTTTCGTGAAGGACTGACATGACCGATCTGCCCCCCAGCCCGATCCAGCCCACCGTGCCCTTCGATGAGGACGGCACGCATCACGGATTTCTGCGCCTGCCCTACAGCCGCGACGACAGCGCCTGGGGGTCGGTGATGATCCCGATCTGCGTGATCCGCAACGGCGAGGGGCCCACCGCGCTGTTCACCGGGGGCAACCACGGCGATGAATACGAGGGGCCGCTGGCGCTGCAAAGCCTGGCGCGCGCGCTCGATCCCGCGCGCATCAGCGGGCGCGTCATCATCGTGCCGATGATGAACTACCCCGCTTTCGCCGCCGGCACGCGCACCTCGCCGATCGACGCGGGCAACCTGAACCGCAGCTTTCCGGGCAGCCCGACCGGCAGCGTCACGCAGAAGATCGCGGATTACTTCCAGCGCCATCTGGTGCCGATGGCCGACATCGTGCTCGACATGCATTCGGGCGGGCGCACGCTGGATTTCCTGCCCTTCGCCGCCGCGCATATCCTGCCCGACAAGGCGCAGGAAGACGCCTGCACCGCCGCGATGCGCGCCTTCAACGCGCCCTATTCGGTGCGGATGCTGGAGATCGACAGCGCCGGGATGTACGACGACGCGGTCGAGGCGCAGGGCAAGACCTTCGTGACCACGGAACTGGGCGGCGGCGGCATGTCCACGCCCGCCAGTGTCGCCGTGGCGCGCAAGGGCACGCGCAACCTGCTGATCCACGCGGGCATCCTGGACGGCACGCCGGAACTGGCCCCCAGTGTCGAGCTCGACATGCCCGACGGCGACTGCTTCACCTTTTCCGAAGCCACGGGCCTTTTTGAACCGCTGCTGGCCCTGGGCGCGCGCGTCGAAAAGGGTGCGCCGCTGGCACGGGTCTGGTCGGCCGACCGGACCGGGGCGGCCCCCGTGGACTACGCCGCGCGGCGCAGCGGTATCCTGGTCAGCCGCCATGTGCCGGGTCTGGTCAAGACCGGCGACTGCATGGGCGTGGTCGCCACCGAGCTCTAACGCGCATGTCGGTCTGGATCGGCTGCCGCATCGACCGCGCGGGGCGGGTGCGCCATGTCGGCCCCGCCGACGCGCGGTTTCCCTACTGGAGCTTTACCAAGACCGTCATCGCCATCTGCGCCCTGCGGCTGGCCGAGCGCGGCGCGCTGGATCTGGACGCGCCGCTGACGGGGGCCGCCTATTCCCTGCGCCAGTTGCTGGGCCATACCGCCGGCTTGCCCGACTACGCAACGCTGCCCGATTATCACCGCGCCGTCGCGGCGGGGACCCCCCCCTGGTCGCGCGCGGAAATACTGGACCGCGCGCTGGCGCGGGGGCATCTGTTCGCGCCGGGCAGGGGCTGGGCCTATTCCAACATCGGATACATGCTGGCGCGCGAGGCGCTGGAGCACGCCGCCCGGAAGCCACTGTCGGCAATGGTCGCCGAATGGATCGCGGGGCCCCTGGGCTTGCGCAGTGTCCTGCTGGCGTGCACCCCTGCCGATTTCGCGGCGCTGCACTGGCCGCAGGCGGCGGGCTATGATCCGGGCTGGGTCTATCACGGGTGTCTGACGGGCACCGCCCCCGACGCCGCGCGCCTGTTGCATGCGCTTTTTCAAGGCGACCTGCTGGGCAGGGATGCGTTGGCGCAGATGCGCAAGGCGACGCCGCTGGGCGGCGCGATCGAGGGCAGGCCCTGGACCGCCTGCGGCTATGGTCTGGGATTGATGAGCGGGCGCATGGGCCGGGCGGGCCGCGCGATGGGGCATTCGGGCGCGGGGCCGTTTTGCGTCAACGCCGTCTATCACTTCCCCGATGCGGCCGATCCGGTGACGGTGGCCTGTTTCACCACCGGCCCCGATGAGGGCGCCGCCGAGCATCGCGCGGCGGCGCTTGCAGGCGCGGTCGGGTAGACAGGAACGCGACCGGCCGACCCGTCAATCGGACCGCCCCTTCAGCCCTGAAACTGCCAAAGCGCGGGCACGTAGCGATAGCCGCCGTCCAGCTCCATCACATGCCCCACGCCGGGAAAGGGAAAGTGATAGCCGAGGATCGCGGTGCGATCCGCTGCCGTCGACTTGAGCAGCCCCATCCGGGTTTCCACCGTTTGCGGGCCGTCCATGTCGAACCCGTTGAACCAGTCGGGATGCGCGAAATTGGTGTAGGGATGGCTCATCGCGTCGCCCAGCGCGATCAGGCTTTCGCCCGCGCTGTCGACGCGCAGGCTCATGTGGCCGGGGGTGTGGCCGGGGGTGGCCATCAGGGTGATCCCCGGCGCGACCTCATGGCCGTCCTGCGCCAGGGTCCAGTCGACGCCTTCGGTCTTGATCGAGTTGACGGCCCCCACCACGAATTGCTGCGCCGCCGGATCGACACGGTCGACCAGCCCGTCCTGCATCCAATAGGCGTGTTCATCGGCGCCGATGATATATTCCGCGTCCGGCAGGATCGGTTCATCGAAATCGTCGCGCAGGCCCAGGATGTGATCGGGGTGCGCATGGGTGATGACCACATGGGTGATCGAGGCGGGGTCGATCCCGGCCTGTTCCAGATTGGCCATCAGCCGCCCGGCGGTCGGCAGGAACCGGTTGCCCGAGCCCACATCGACCAGCACCCGCGCATCGCCGAGATCGACGACCAGGTGGTTGGTGTGGGAATAATTCTCGCTGGTGGACAGGAAATGCGCCTCCAGGAAATCCTTTACCTCGGCCGGGTCCGCGTTGACGCCCAGCCCGGACACCGGGGTGGTGAAGAAACCGTCGGACACCACGGTCATTTTCGCGTCGCCGATGGTGAACCGGAAATGCGCCGGGTTGGCGGCGGCCGGGGCGCCCAGCTGCGCGCGCGCGGGCGCAGCCGCCGCGCTGAGGGCCAGGGCAGGGGCGGCGGCGGCCAGTTTCATCAGGTCTCGGCGGCTGGGGCGATCGGCGGGCATGGGCTCACTTTCGGTCAGGGACGGTTTCGGTCAGGGGGTGTTTCGTTCCGCGGTGCGGTGGTGGCGGAATGCTAGCGCGCGCAGGGGCGCGCGGGCAAGGGTTCCCGGGGCCGCAGCTTGCCCCGCATCGCCGCGGTTCGCGACAGCAGGCGGCCCGGTCGATGCCGCGGTCGACGCCGCGGTGGATGTTCCGGGGAAGGCCCCGGCGGGTGGTGCCTTATTGGCGGGTTTCGCTGTCGTCGACGCCCCAGACGACGGCCTTGCGCACCCAGCCCTCCTGTCCTTCGACGGACAGCGAGCACCATTCCTCGATACATTCGCCCAGCTTGGCGATGACGCCCGATTCCGCATAGGCGCGGGGGCGGGCGCGGTCGTTGGGTTCCGCGCGCAGGGCGGTCAGGTCTTCCTTGACGATCACGGTGCGCACACCCGAAAGAAGCGAGTAGTGGACCCAGCCGCCGAAACCCTCCTGATCGCGCACGCGCCGCCAGTTGCCGTATTCGCCGGTGATTTCCAGCGGCATGTCGCGCCGGGTGAACACCCAGTCGATGCGATGGGTCAGCGACGGGCCGCGCCGCACGTTGCCCTCTTTCGCCTTGAGCGACACGTAGCGCGGGATCGGCAGATTGGTGACCGGGCCGCGTTCCACCGCGACCGCACCGTCGCCCGCCGCGCCGTCCTGCGTGATATCCGCCGCCAGCGGTCCCGCCCAGACCAGGGCGGCCGCGATGGCCAGTGCCTTGCATTTCGCTGAAATCATGGAACCGCCTGCAATGGTGTCCTTTTCATCCATCTGCCTGACGCAGACGCATCCCGACGCTTGTTCCTCGCCCAAGACTGGGGCAGTTTGCCACGAACAGCTCGCTTGTGAAAGTCTGGGAGGACAGCCAATGCCCGCCAAACGTCTGAGTGTTGTCGTCACGCGACGGTTGCCCGAGGCAGTCGAGACACGGATGAAGGAGCTTTTCGACGTCAACCTCAGCGAGAGCGACACCGCGATGTCGCGCGAGGCGCTGGCAGAGGCGATGCGCGGCGCCGATGTTCTGGTGCCCACCGTGACCGACACGATCGACGCGACGCTGCTGGCGCAATCGGGCGAGCGGCTGAAACTGATCGCGAATTACGGCGCCGGGGTGGATCACATCGACGTGGCAACCGCGCGCCAGCGCGGCGTGCTGGTCAGCAACACCCCCGGCGTGGTGACCGAGGACACCGCCGACATGACGATGGCGCTGATCCTCGCCGTCACCCGCCGCAGTCCCGAAGGGCTGGCGCTGATGCAGGCGGGATCCTGGACCGGCTGGTCGCCCACCGCGCTGCTGGGCGGGCGCGTCGGCGGGCGCAGGCTGGGCATCCTGGGGATGGGCCGGATCGGCCAGGCGGTGGCGCGGCGGGCCAAGGCCTTCGGAATGCAGATCCACTATCACAACCGCCGCCGCCTGCGCGCGGAGGTCGAGACGGAGCTGGAGGCGACCTATTGGGAAAGCCTCGACCAGATGGTCAGCCGCATGGACATCCTGTCGGTGAACTGCCCGCACACGCCCTCGACCTTTCATCTGATCAACGCGCGGCGGCTGAAGCTGATGAAACCCACGGCGGTGGTGGTCAACACCTCGCGCGGCGAGGTGGTGGATGAGAACGCCCTGACGCGGATGCTGCGGGCGGGCGACATCGCGGGCGCGGGCCTCGATGTGTTCGAGCGCGGCCCCGAGATCAACCCGCGCCTGCGCGAGCTCACCAATGTGGTGCTGCTGCCGCATATGGGATCGGCGACCCGCGAGGGGCGGCTGGAAATGGGCGAGAAGGTTCTGATCAACATCAAGACCTTCGCCGACGGGCACCGCCCGCCGGATCTGGTCGTCCCCGCGATGCTGTGATGCACCGCCCGGGATTTTCCGCCCGAACCTGCGGGGCCGGGCGGAAAGTCCCGCAATGCGGGACCCCCGGGCGCCTGTCCCGCGTCAGCTGTCGATCTTCTTGGCCATGATGGCGATGGCTTTCTGATAGACGCCGGCCGCGTTCCATTCCTTGATTACGCGGAAATTCGGCTGGCCTTCCTGATAGCCCTGACCGGGCTGCCACCCCTTTTGACTGAGGTAATTGGCGGTCGAGGCCATCGCATCGGCGAAATTGTTCAAATCCAGCCGACCGTCGCCGTTTCCGTCCACGCCATAGCGCAGCGCGTTGCCGGGCAGGAACTGGGTGTGGCCCAGCTCGCCGTGGCGCGCGCCGATGGAATTGGCGGAAATCACGCCGTTGTCGGTCAGCTTCAGCGCGGCCATCAGGTGATCGGTGAAGAAATCCGAGCGGCGGCAATCATAGGCGAGCGTCGCGATCGCCGACAGCACGTTGCTGTCGCCCATGAAGTTGCCGAACCCCGTTTCCATCCCGTGGATCGCGATCAGCACGCCCGCGGGCACGCCGAACCTGCGTTCCAGCCGGTCGAACAGCGCGGCATTCCTGGCCTTGCGCTTGCGCCCTTGCTTGACGATCGTGGCGGACCCGCGGATCTGCATGAACTTGTCGAGCGAATAGTTGAAACTTTTCTGATTGCGGTCCGCGCTGATGGTGCGCTTCGCATAGCTGGTGCCCGCCAGGGCAGACAGGCCGCGCTGGCCGATGCCCGCCGCCGCCGCCTCTTGCGCGAACTGTGATTTCCAGGCGTCATAGCCCGAGGCCGTGTTGCCGCATTGCGCGGCCCATGCCGCGTTGCCGACGAGAAGGGCCGCACCGAAGGTGGCCGCCGTCATCAAGCGGGATAGGGAATGCATCATGGTCTCTCCGTCTGTTCGTTTCATACTGCCGGACCCGCCCTGCCGGTCAGGATCACGCCGGGTCTCGTCTTTTTCGCAGATCGCTCTGTCACGGAGGGAACAAGCGGAAGGGGCCATACGTTCCCTCAGCAGTGTAACAGTAGGAGTATTGTGATGAATTGGGATCAGATCGAAGGCAACTGGAAGCAGTTCAAGGGCCACGCGCGCGAGCAGTGGGGCGAGCTGACCGATGACGACCTCGACCAGACCGCGGGCAATCGCGACAAGCTGGAAGGCGCCATCCAGGAACGCTACGGCAAGACCAAGGAGGATGCCCGCCGCGAGGTCGATGAATGGGCCGCGAGGCACAAGTAATGGTCGATCTGAACAAAACAGATGCCGACGCGAAAGCCCAGCTGTTCGATCAGCTGGGCGATCTGCACGCCGGTATGCTGGGCGTGGATGGATCGGGGCGGCACATGCAGCCGATGACCCCCTATTTCGACCGCATCGAAGGCAAGATCTGGTTTATCACCTCGCGCGATACCGATCTGGTCTCCGCCGTGGGGCAGGGTGGTTCGGCGATGTTCACCTTCGTCGGCAAGAAGAACGACTATTACGCCTGCATGCGCGGCGACATCTCGGTGCGCCACGATGAGGCCAAGCTGGACGAGATCTGGTCGGTCGTGGCCGCGGCCTTTTTCGACGACGGGCGGCGCGACCCCGGGGTGACGCTGCTGTGCCTGGATCTGCGCGACGCCGCGATCTGGGCGACCGACGGCAATCCGTTCCACTTCGGCCTGGAAATCGCCAAGGCGAACATGGATCGCGACCGCAAGCCGGATCTTGGCAAGCATGTCGAGGTCAGCTTCTGAACGGCGAAAGCGACCCACAGGCGTCGGGCCCCCGCAGGGAACTGCGGGGGCCTTTTTCATGGAGATTTTCGGGAAGAACCCCAAGGACCCCAGGCGACCGGGGCCGCCCTGCTCAGCTGTAGGTATGGTCCTTGCCGGGGAAGCTGCGCGACTTGACCTCATCGGCGTAGTCGGACACCGCCTGTTCGATCATCTCGCCCAAGGCGCCGTAGACCTTGACGAATTTGGGCGGGGTCGGGTTCAGGCCCAGCATGTCCTCCAGCACCAGGATCTGGCCGTCGCAGTCGGCGCTGGCGCCGATGCCGATGGTGGGGATGTCGATCTGCCGGGTGATGCGCGCGGCGAGCGGTTCGACCATGCCTTCCAGCACCAGCGAAAACGCCCCGGCCTGCGCCACGGCGCGGGCGTCCTCCTCATGCGCGGGCCAGCTGTCTTCGTCGCGGCCCTGCGTCTTGAAGCCGCCCATGACGTGGCTCGACTGCGGGGTCAGGCCGATATGCGCCATCACTGGGATGCCGCGCTCGGTCAGAAAGCGGATGGTCTCGGCCATACGCTTGCCGCCTTCCAGCTTGACCGCGCCGCAGCCGGTTTCCTTCATGATGCGGGCCGCGTTGCGGAAGGCCATGTTGGGGCTTTCCTCATAGCTGCCGAACGGCATGTCGACCACGATCAGCGCGCGCCTGGTGCCGCGCACCACGGCGCGCCCGTGCATGATCATCAGATCCAGCGGCACGCCCACGGTGCTTTCCATGCCGTGCATCACCATGCCCAGGCTGTCGCCCACCAGGATGAAATCGGCATAACGATCGACGATCGCGGCGGTATGCGCGTGGTAGGAGGTCAACGAGATGATCGGTGCGCCCCCCTTGCGGGCGGCGATCTGGGGCACGGTGATGCGGCGGATGGGTTTCTGGGTGCTCATGTCCGGGCTCCGGCTTTGGGATGGGGGTGGATGATCGTCTGATCGATCAGCAGGATACCGTCGAAATCCGCCGATACCAGAAAGGCCACCGGACCCGTCAGCGGGCCCGAAGCCGGCTCAAGGCTGCCGACTGCGACCATGTCGACGGCTTCCAGCCGCGCGCGGGGCTCCTCGCGGATCGTGTCCGCGATCAGGTGGTGCAGTTCCTCGACCAGCACGCCGTCCTCTTCGGCGGCGCGGGCCTGCGCGGCGTTCAGCGCGCGCGACAGCACGGTGGCGGCGGCGCGGTCTTCGGGTGTCAGCCTGCGGTTGCGCGACGACAGGGCCAGCCCGTCGTCTTCGCGCACCGTGGGGGCGGCGACGATGCGCAGCGGCATGTGCAGATCGCGGACCATCTGCCGGATCACCTGCAACTGCTGATAATCCTTTTCGCCAAACACCGCGACATCGGGTCCGACGATGTTGAACAGCTTGCACACCACCGTCGCCACCCCCCGGTAATGGCCGGGGCGCAGGAGACCGTGCAGCATGTTGGCCATCTGGGTGGTCTCGACGATGGTTTCATCGCCCTCGGGATAGATCTCCTCGACCGAGGGCAGGAACACCGCATTGACATCGGCGGCGCGCAGCATCGCCAGATCGGCCTCGGTGTCGCGCGGGTATTTCTCCAGATCCGCGGGATCCTCGAACTGCGACGGGTTGACGAAGATCGATACCACGACGCGCGAGGCGTGTTCGCGCGCGGCGGCGATCAGCGACATGTGGCCCGCGTGCAGCGCGCCCATGGTGGGCACCAGGGCGACCGTGTCGCCGGCGGCGCGATACCGGGCGCCTTCGGCGCGGATCGCCTGTTTCGTTTCGCAAATCTGCATGGTTCATCCATAGCTCGGGCGAGGGTCCGTTCGTTCTACGATGCGGCGCAAGACGGGGCAAGTAACCACGGGGGCCGCGCGGGGCCGGGCGGTGTCGGCTCGCAGACCCCCGCCGCCCGCCCGCCGCTGCCTTGCCGCCGGGCGCGCGGCGGCGGCCAAGCGCGGGACTTGTCGGTTTCGCACCCTGATCGGTCGGCTCCACCTGTCCATCGCGGCGCGGTTCGGTCAATTTGGCGCCAACGGAACGAGAGGAATCACATCCATGAAAAGCCATGTCAAAGCTCTGGTCGTCGGCGGCGGCGCGGTTGGAACCTCCATCGCCTATCACCTGGCGCGCGCGGGCTGGCAGGATGTCATGCTGCTGGAGCGCGACGAGCTGACGGCGGGCTCCACCTGGCACGCGGCGGGGTTGCTGCCCTATTTCAACATGAGCTACGCGACCACGTGGATTCACGACTATTCCATCAAGTACTACAAGACGCTGGAGGAGGAGACGGGCCTGAACGCGGGATTCTACGTGGTGGGCAACCTGCGCATGGCGCAGACCGAGGCGCGGATGGATGAATACCGCCTTTATGCCGCCACCGCCGAAACGGTCGACGTGCCGCACGAATGGCTGACCCCGGCCCAGATCAAGGAGCGCTGGCCGCTCTTGCGCACCGAGGATCTGAAGGGGGCGATCTATCACCCCACCGACGGCTACATAAACCCCGCCGACGTGACGATGGCGATGGCCAAGGGCGCGCGCCAGCGCGGCGTGACGATCGAGCGGCGCTGGCAAGTCGACGGCTATGAATGGACCGGCAGCGAATGGCGCGTGAGCGTCACGAAAATGGTCGAAAAGGGCGGCAATCTGGTGCCCTCGGACGAGCGGGCCGTCATCACTGCCGAACATGTCGTCACCGCCACCGGCAACCATGCGCAGCGGACCGCTGCCCTGCTGGGGCTCAAGATCCCCGCGATCCCGGTCGAGCATCAGTATATCGTGACGGAACCCGACCCCGCGCTGGTCGAATGGCGCAAGAGCCACGACCAGCACCCGGTGCTGCGCGACGCGGATGCCAAGTGGTATGTGCGCGAGGAGCGCGGCGGCTGGATTCTCGGCCCCTATGAGCGCAACGCGCCCGCGCGCTTCGCCTATGGCGTGCCCGACAGCTTCCGCGCCGATCTGTTCCCGTTGGATCTGGAGCGGATCGAGGAGGAATATATGTCGATGATCCACCGCATTCCCTCGTCGGAACAGGTGGGTCTGAAGGATGATTTCAACGGCCCCATCTGCTACACCCCCGACGGCAACCCGCTGATCGGCCCCGCGCCGGGGCTGCGCAACATGTGGCTGGCCGAGGGCTTTTCCTTCGGCATCACCGCGGCGGGCGGGGCGGGGCACTACCTGGCGCAGATGATGGTCGAGGGCGAGGCGGAGATCGACATGGCCTCGCTCGATCCGCGCCGTTATGGCCGCTGGATGACCACCGACTACGCGGTCGCCAAGAACGAAGAGGCCTATGAGCACGTCTATATCCTGCACCACCCGGATGAGGAGCGCCCCGCCGCGCGGCCCCTGCGCACCGCGCCCTGCTACGACCGCATGGCCGCGCGTGGCGCGCAGTTCGGCGCGGTCAACGGGTTCGAGCGGCCGAATTACTTCGCGCCGCAGGGCTTCGACGATCACGCCGCGCGCAGTTTCCGCCGCGGCGGCTGGTGGCAATACGCGGTGGAGGAAGCCCGCGCGGTGCGCGAGACCGCGGGGCTGATCGACGCCACGGCCTTCACCAAGCATATCGTGCGCGGGCCGGGCGCCACGGCGTTCCTGGACTGGTTCACCTGCAACAAGCTGCCCAAGGTGGGGCGCATCAACCTGACCTATGCGCTGACCGATGCGGGCACCACGCGCACCGAATACACCATCGTGCGGCTGGCGCAGGACGAATACTACCTCGTCAGCGCCGGCGCCTGGACCGAATACGACGGCGATTACCTGCGCAAGGCCGCCGCCGACCGGATGGGCGATCTGGGCTACATCGAGGTGCAGGACGTCACCACGCAATGGGGCGTCTTCGCGCTGGCGGGGCCGAATGCGCGCGAGGTGCTGTCGCGCCTGATCCGCGATGCCGATTCCGCGACCGCCCTGTCGAACAAGCGCTTCCCCTGGCTTTCCGCCCGCCGGGTGGAGCTGGGCATGGTCCCCGTCAACGCGATCCGCGTCGCCTACACCGGCGAGCTGGGCTGGGAGCTGCACCACCCGATCGAGATGCAGAACCACCTCTTCGACCGGCTGATGGAGGCGGGCGAGCCCTCGGGGCTGAAGCTGGTGGGCGCGCGGGCGCAGAACTGGCTGCGGCAGGAAAAGAGCTACCGCGCCTTCGGCAACGAGCTGGGCCGCGACGCCACCCCGCTGGAGGCCGACCTGCCGCGCTTCGTCGACATGGGCAAAGAGTTCCACGGCAAGGCCGCGATGGAGGCCAAGGGCATCCGCAGCAAATGCGTCACCCTGCTGATCGACGGCCCCGAGGACGCCGACCCCTGGGGGCGCGAGGCGCTTTACGCGGGCGAGCGGCGGGTCGGGCGGCTGACCTCGGGCGGCTATTCGGTGGCCTTCGGCAAATCCATCGGCATGGGCTATGTCGCGCCCGACATGGCGGTGCCGGGGCAGAAGCTGAAAGTGCGCATCATGGGCGGGCTTTGGGACGCGGAAGTGACCGAGGACAGCCCCTATGACCCCACCAATGCGCGGATACGCCTGGACGGTTGAGCGGGCGAATGCCGGTTTCTCTCAAGTTGGTCAAATTTGTTTCAGATTTTCGCCACTATCTGGCACTGTTATGAAAAACAAGGGACAGAACAGAGGACAGAGCAGTGAGCGCAATCAGCGAGCACGATCCGGCGTTGCTGGCCGGACTAAGTTTCAGCGGCGGCCTGATGGCGGGGGCGCAGGTCAGGACACCCTGCGGGGCGCGCAGGATCGAACTGCTGCGGGTCGACGATCTGGTGGTGACACGCAGCAACGGGTTGCAGCCCGTGCGGATGATCTGGAAACGGCAACTGGATACGGATCTGCTGGCCGCGCGGCCCGATCTGGCGCCGGTGCGGCTGAAGCCGCGGGCGGTGGGGCCGATGATGCCCCAGCGCGATCTGGTGCTCGCCCCCAACCACAAGGTGCTGATTCCCGGCTACCGGCTGCATGACGTGGCCGACACCGGCAACGCCCTGATGAGCGCGGCCGCGCTGGCCGAGAGTTCCGATGCGGCCTATGTCGACCGCACCGTCGACGGCGCCGAATTCTACCATCTGGTGTTCGACACGCCGCAGGTCTTCTGCGTCAACGGCCTGCCGGTCGAAAGCGCGTCGCTGTCGGCGGCCTCGCTCGATGCGATGGACAGCCAGCTGAAGGAACGGATCTGGCAGACCTTCCCGCAGTTGCAGCGCGAACCCGAAGCCTATCCGCCGCTGGAATACCCCACCGTGGGCAGCGAAACCTACCGCCCCGCGGCCTGAAACGGCCTGAAACGGCCCGAGCGGGAGCCTGAGGGGCGCCTGAGAAAGGCCCCCGCCCGCCGCTGCCGCCTGCGCTATTGCGGGCGGCGCAGGATGTAGCACAGGTTGTTCGCGGGCATTTCCCTGCGCTCGACCAGTGCCAGCCCCGCGTCTGCCACCCATCGCGCCATGTCGTCGGTATCCTTGTAGCCCAGCGCCGCGTCCTGCGCGCGCAGGCTGGCATCGAATTGCGCGTCGCCCGCGCTGGCGAACTGCCCCGCGCGCCGGAACGGCCCGTAGAGGATAAACACACCCCCCGGCGCCAGCGCGGCGCCCGCGCCGGTGACGATGCGCCGCGCGGCGGCGGCGGTCACCAGATGCAACAGGTTCACCAACACGATCAGATTGGGCCCCGGGGTGGGCCAAGGGACGGCCCCGGCAGTTTCGCCATCGCCCGCCAGCGCGGTCCTTGTTGCGGTCCTTGTTGCAGCCTCTGATACGGGCGCTGCCGCGGCGTCGAAGCGGATCGGCGCGCGCACATTTGGCATGTCTTGCGTCCATGCCGCGATGCTGGCCAGCCTCTCGGGGTTCAGATCGCTGGGCTGCCAGCTCAGGTGGGGTAGGGCGGCGGCGAATTGCGCGACATGCTGGCCCGTGCCGCTGGCGATCTCGAACGCCAGCCCGGCGCGGGGCGCGTGATCGCGCAGCACCGCCAGGATAGGGTCCATGTTGCGCCGCGCCGAGGGCGCATCGAGCCGGCCGCCGGGGGCCACCCCCCGCAGGGCGGCGGTGTCGGGCAGATCAAGCGGGCGATCACTGGGCATGGCGGTCTTTCTGCAAGGACAAGCTGCTAAGGTTTCACATGAAATCCCGCGGGGCAATCGGGCAATGCCTGCGCGCGCTGGTCCGGACGCCGGGGTCGTGATAGCGCAACGGCGACATCACAAAGGAGGCTCCGATGACGGATGCGATCAATCTTGCCGAAAAACTCTCGACCTTCGACGAGCGCTGGTCGCCGCGGACGGTCTCTTTGTTCAACGGTCACGACGTCATGGTGGTCAAGGTCGAGGGCGAATTCACCTGGCATTCCCATCCCGATACGGATGATTTCTTTCTGGTGCTGAAGGGTGAGATCGACATCGAGCTGCGCGACCGGACGATCACCCTGAAGGCCGGAGAGATCTACGTGATCCCCAAAGGCGTGGAGCATCGCCCCGTCGCCCGCCAGGAGGCTCACCTGCTGCTGATCGAGCCGACAGGCACGCCCAACACCGGAGATCCCGAAACCGCCGTCGCGCGCAAGGTGATCTGAGCGCGAAAAGGGCGCGCGCCCGCAGCGACGCCCGTATCTGTGTCTTAACGATTACCGATGAAATAGGCCCGGCGAACCTCCAGCTCTTTGCCCTTCGGGGTGCAGCCCTCACCGAAACTCCTGTGAGGGCGCAGGCGTGTCGAGCAAAGGCTCTCGAAGAAATCTTCGGGGGCCTTGCATGCTTGATGTCCGCTATGCGGACAAAGCTGCCGTTGGTTTCTTCGACAAATACCGGAGAGTTAGATAAGAGTGTCGGCGACGATGCCGCCCAAGGAACCAGCGACCCATGCCAATGCCGTGGACATATCGGCACGCCTCCAGAGAATGGCGCGCTTTCCTCGATGACGTGAAAGAGCGCATGTCTCTTGAGTCAGACAACATGGCTTACACGGCGGTCGATGCGGTCTTTCAGGTGTTCCGGCGTCGTCTGACCGCTCAGGAGGGTTTGAACTTCGCAAGTGTCTTGCCCAGCGTGCTTCGCGCGATTTTTCTTCAGAACTGGGATGTTACGGAGCCTCGCGCGGCGTTTGACGACCGAGAGACGCTCATCTCGGAAGTCAAAGAGGTGCGGGTGAACCACAACCTAACGCCGGACAATGCGATTGAGGCGACAGCATGGGCGGTTCGGCGCTGCACCAACGGAAGAGACTTCGAGCGCGTTTTGGCCAAGCTCCCGGCTGAAGCGCGCGCCTTCTGGCATGTCGACGTTGCCGATCCTGCCGAGCTGGAGCAACGGATCATTTAGCGGCTTTGCACCATTCGGAAGGTTTGGGCTCAAAACCGACATTGCACTTCGAGCCGTGGCATCGCTTACCAGCACCACGAAGCGCAAAGGGCCCGGCAAACCTGCCGGGCCCCCTCATCGTCACAGCGCCAAGGCTCAGTTCGGGATGCTGCCGGTCAGGCCTTCGACGTAGAAGTTCATGCTCGCCAGCGTGGCGTCGTCGGCGGTTTCGCCCTCGGCGAGCCAATCGCTGCCGTCCTGCTTTTTCAGCGGCCCGGTGAAGGGGTGCACCTCGCCCGAGGCGATGCTGTCCTTCAGCGCTTCGGCCTCGGCGCGCAGCTCGGCGGGGACAGCGTCGGTGATCTCGCCGATCTTGACCATGCCTTCCTTGATGCCGTCCCAGGTGTCGGTGCTGGTCCAGGTGCCGTCCATCACGGCGCGGGTGCGTTCGATATAGTAGGGCGCCCAATTGTCGATGATCGAGCTGATGCGCGGCTTGGGCTTGTATTCCGCCATGTCGGAGGCCTGGCCGAAGGTATAGACGTTGCCCGCCTTTTCGGCGGCGGCCTGCGGCGCGGTACTGTCGGTATGTTGCAAGATCACGTCGGCGCCCTGTTCGATCAGCGCCTTGGCGGCGTCGGCCTCCTTGGCGGGATCGAACCAGGTGTAGGCCCAGACCACCTTGAATTCGACATCGGGGTTGACCTTCTTGGCCTGGATATAGGCGGCGTTGATGCCGCGGATGACCTCGGGGATCGGGAAGGAGGCGATATAGCCGATCTTGTTGGTCTTGGTCATCTTGCCGGCCAGCAGGCCCTGCACCGCGCGCCCCTCGTAGAAGCGGGCGGAATAGGTCGATACGTTCTCGGCCCGCTTGTAGCCGGTGGCGTGCTCGAATTTGACATTGGGAAATTTCTTGGCGACGTTGATCGTGGCGTCCATGTAGCCGAAGGAGGTGGTGAAGATCAGATTGGCCCCCGACAGCGCCATCTGCGTCATCGCGCGTTCGGCGTCGGCGCCTTCGGGCACGCTTTCCTGATAGACGGTTTCCACCTTGTCGCCGAATTCCTTTTCGACGGCCAGACGGGCCTGGTTGTGCTCATAGGTCCAGCCACCGTCGCCGATCGGGCCCACGAATATGAACCCGACTTTGGTTTTCGCGTGGCTCTCGGCCAGCGCGGGCAGGGCGGTGCCCAGCGCCATCATGGCGACGAGGGCGGATTTCAGCAGCTTCATCGGTAGCTCCCCTAGGATGATGCGGGCGCTTGCGGGCGCCCTTGTCTAGATTTGTCGCCCCCTAGCTGGAGGCATGAAAGACACGGCCCAGTGACGCCGGAGCGCCCAGAGCGGTGCGGGTGCGGTCGGCGGACATGATAACCAACACCAGGATGGTTATCAGATACGGCGACATGGACAAGTATTCGACCGGCACGGCAAGGCCCGCCGCCTGCAAATTCAGCTGCAAGACCGTCACGCCGCCGAACAGATAGGCACCCAGCAGGATGCGCCAGGGCCGCCAGCTGGCAAAGACCACGATCGCCAGCGCGATCCAGCCCGCGCCCGCGGTCATGCCTTCGGTCCATTGCGGCACGCGCACCAGGCTGAGATAGGCCCCGCCCAGCCCCGCGCAGGCCCCGCCGAAGGTGATCGCCATGAGGCGGATGCGCACCACCTTGTAGCCCAGCGCATGGGCGGCGTCGTGGTTTTCCCCCACCGCGCGCAGCACCAGCCCCGCACGGGTGAACCGCAGCAGCGCCCAGACCGCCGCCACCAGCGCGATGGAGATGTAGACCAGCGCGTCGTGGCGGAACAGGACCTGGCCCAGCACCGGAATGTCGGACAGCACGGGGATGTGGATCTGCGGCATATGCGGCGGTTTCAGCCCGACGTAGCCTTGCCCCAACAGCGCCGACAGCCCCAGCCCGAACAGGGTCAGCGCAAGCCCGGTCGCCACCTGGTTGGACAGCAGCACCTGCGTCAGGACCCCGAAGACAAGCGCCAGCAGCGCCGCCCCCAGCATCGCCCCCAGCATGCCCAGCGCCGGGCTGCCGGTTTCCACCGCGACCGCGAAGCCGCAGATCGCGCCGGTGATCATCATGCCCTCGACGCCCAGGTTCAGCACCCCGGCCTTTTCGACGACCAGCTCGCCCAGCGCGGCCAGCAGGATCGGCGTGGAGGCCACCATCAGCGAGGTGATCAGAACGAGTGGATTGATTGCCGACAGGTCCATCAGGCGACCTCCCCCCGACCGAATTGCAGGCGATAGTTGGAAAACACGTCCACGCCCAGAAGAAAGAACAGAAGCATTCCCTGGAATGCCTGGATCGCGGCGGCGGGCACGCCCAGCATGAACTGCGCCAGCTCGCCGCCGATATAGGTCAGTGCCATCAGCAGCCCCGCCAGCAGGATCCCCACGGGGTGCAGGCGCCCGAGGAACGCCACGATGATCGCGGTGAAGCCGTAGCCGGAGTTGAAATCGATGCTGATCTGCCCCGCCGGCCCGGTGACCTCGAACAATCCGGCGAGGCCGGCCAGCCCGCCCGATATCCCCAGGCAAAAGAACACGAGCCGACCGGGGCGCACGCCCGCGAACCGCGCCGCGCGGGGGCTTTCGCCCATCAGGCGGATATGGAACCCCATCTGGTGGCGTGCCAGCAACACATAGGCGAAGATCACCGCGACAAGGGCCGCGGCGACCCCCCAGTGCAGCCCCGTGCCGGGGATCAGTTCAAGGTTGGCGGCAGCGTCATATTGCTGGAAATTGCGCGATCCGGGAAAACCGCCGCCCTCGGGATTGCGCAGCAGGCCCAGCGACATCGACGCCAGCAGCTGTTCGGCCACATAGACCAGCAGCAGCGACACAAGGATTTCGTTGGTGTTGAAATAGACCTTGAGGACGGCGGGGATCATCGCCCAGGCCCAGCCCCCCAGCGCGCCCGCCATCACCATCAGGGGAAAGACGATCACGCTGTCCAGCGGATAGAGCGCAAGCCCGACCGCCGCGCCGCAGATCGCGCCGATGATGTACTGCCCCTCGGCGCCGATGTTCCAGATCCCTGCCCTGAACCCCAGCGCCAGGCCGGAGGCGATCAGGATCAGCGGCCCCGCCTTTACCAGCAGCTGCGGGCGCGAGTAGGAGGCGAACTGTTCGTTGAACAGCGGGTCCCAGAAAATCGTGCGGATCGCCTCCAGCGGGTCCTTGCCCAGCAGCGTGAACATCAGCCCGCCCGCGGCCATCGTCAGCACGACGGCAAGGACAGGCGACAGAAGGGCCCACAGGCGGGACGGTTCGGAGCGTTTGACGAGCTTGATCATCGGGTCTTTCCAGTGGTGCACGCGCTTGCCTGTCCGCGGTCGCGCCGCCCCGGCAGGACCACGGGCGGCGGGCATGTCGGCGGCGGGGTCGTATGCCTCCGGCGGGGATATTTCCGCTCGGATGAGGGGGAGGGGGGCGCGCTATGCCGGGGCATGTGCGGGTTCCATGTCGTGCGCGCCGCCCATCATCAGGCCGATCTCTTCGGTGTTCATTTCCGACGTGGGGCGGCTGCGGGTCAGGCGGCCTTCGTTGAGCGCGGCGAAGCGGGTGGAGATTTCCATCAGCTCGTCGAGATCCTGGCTGATGCAGATCACCGCCGCACCGCTCGCGGCCAGGTCGAGCAGCGCCTGACGGATCGCGGCCGCGGCGGCGGCATCGACGCCCCAGGTCGGCTGGTCGACCACCAGCACGTCGGGGCGTTGCAGGATTTCCCGGCCGATGACGAATTTTTGCAGGTTGCCCCCCGAAAGGGAGCGCGCGGCGTGGCCGGGGCCGGGGGTGCGCACGTCGAAACGCTCGATGATCGCCCCGGCGAAGCGGCGGGCCTTTTTCCAGTCGAGAAATCCGCCTTTCAGCATCTCCTGCCGAATGGCGCCGGTCAGCGCGGCGTTCTCGGTCAGGCTCATGTCCGGCGCGGCCGCGTGGCCCAGCCGTTCCTCAGGGGCGCACAGCAGGCCCAGCCGTCGGCGATCGTTGGGGCGCAGCGCGCCTATGGCGGTGTCGTCGAGGCGGATCATCGTGGCGGCGGTCAGGATTTCGCCCGAAAGCGCGGCGAGCAGCTCGTCCTGCCCGTTTCCCGCCACGCCGCCGATGCCCAGAACCTCGCCGCGGCGGACCTCCAGGGTGATCGCCTTCAGCGCCGTGCCGAAGGGGCTGGCGGGCGCGGCGGAAAGACCGTCGAGCCGCAGCAGCACCGCACCGGGGGACGCGATGTCGCGCTCGGGGCGGTGCAGGGCGGAGCCGACCATCAGTTCGGCCATTGCGCGCGCCGAGGTGTTCACGGGATCGCAGGCGCCGACATTTCGCCCCAGCCGCAGGATCGTCGCGGCATGGCAGAGGCTGCGGATCTCCTCCAGCTTGTGGGATATGTAGAGGATCGACGTGCCTTGCCGCGACAGCTGCCGCAGGGTGCGGAACAGGATCTCGACCTCCTGCGGGGTCAGCACCGACGTGGGCTCGTCCATGATCAGCAGGCGCGGCTCCTGCAACAGGCAGCGGATGATTTCCACGCGCTGCCTTTCGCCCGCGCTCAGCCCGCCGACGGTGCGGTCGGGGTCCAGCGGCAGCCCGTAGGTTTCGCTGACCGCGCGGATGCGACCGGCCAGTGCGCGGGGGGGCGGCGGATCGCTCATGCCCAGGGCGATGTTTTCCGCCACGCTCAGCGCATCGAAAAGCGAGAAGTGCTGGAACACCATCGCCACCCCCGCGGCACGCGCGGCATTCGGGTCGGCGGGGTGATAGGGGGTGCCGTCCAGCAGCATCTGGCCGCTGTCCGGTCTGACCAGGCCGTAGATCATCTTGACCAGCGTGGATTTTCCGGCGCCGTTCTCGCCCAGCAGGGCGTGGATCTCCCCGGTGCCGACGCGCAGGTCGACGCGGTCGTTGGCCACCACACCGGGATAGGCCTTGGTCAACCCTTCGATCGTCAGCAAGGGCGTCTGCGGCGTCATTCGGCGGCTTCCTTTCGCAGGGCGGTGATCGGCGGCTGGGCAAGCAGGGTGTGCGCGACGCCGATTGCGATAGCCTGGGGCTGGTTGCCAAGCTCCGGCAGGCCAATCGGGCATTTCAGGCGGTCGATCGTGTGAAGACTGTGGCCCAGCTGCTGCAATCGCCTGCGGAAACGCGCGCGTTTGGTCTGCGATCCGATCAGCCCGACGGATGCGGCGGGGCGGGCCAGCAGCCTGTGGCAAAGGTCCAGATCCAGCTGGTGGTCGTGCGTCATCACGAAATGTTCCGTGGTATCGGGCGCCGCGTCCAGGGCGCTGTGCACATCGGCCCGCAGGATCAGCCGGTCGGGAAGGTCCGCCAGAAGATCCGCGCGCGCATCGGTCAGCGTGACGTCGAAATCCTCGAGCGGGACGAGCAGCGTTGCCAGGGCGCGCCCGACATGGCCCGCGCCGTAGATCATCACATGCCGTGCGGGTCGGAACAGCGGCTCCAGCAGCCAGCCGCGCGCCAGGGTGACGGGCGGAAGGGTGACGGGCGGCAGGTGGCGGGTGCGCAACAGCCGCTGCAAGGATTTGGGCGGCGCGCCCGCATGTTCCGCGGCGGGCGTGATGGGCCGCAGAAACGCGCCGTGCTCACCAAGCTGCGCAAGCCGCGCGCGGTCGAAACATTCCGACACCACCGTCACGGCGCCGCCGCAGCATTGGCCCAGCGCGGGGCCGAGCGGCTGGGCGCGCGTCTCCACCGGGCGCTGCTGCGCCAGTTGAAGACGCGCGCGGCGCAGCGCCTCATGTTCCAGCCGTCCGCCGCCGATGGTGCCGGACTGCCCGTCCCGCCACACCAGCATCGCGGCACCCGCATGGCGCGGCGCGGAGCCGCGATGATCGGCGATCACCACGCGCACGACCCGGTCGTGCTCCTCGACCGCGCGGCGCAGGGCGGCCAGATCCAGCATCACACCTCCCCCCGCACGCGGCGCACCGCCCTCAGCACGGCCTCCGGCGTGGCGGGCGCGTCGAGCTGCGGATAGATCCGGCCGTCGCCGCAGGCCGCCACCGCATCGCTCAGCGCCATCAGTGCCGAGATGCCCAGCATCAGCGGCGGTTCCCCGACGGCCTTGGACCGATAGATCGTGTCGGCCCGGTTGGCCCCGTCCCAGAGCGCCACGTTGAACACCCGTGGCCGGTCCGAACAGGCCGGGATCTTGTAGGTCGAGGGCGCATGGGTGCGCAGGCGACCCGCCTCGTCCCAGACCAGCTCCTCGGTGGTCAGCCAGCCCGCGCCCTGCACGAAGCCGCCCTCGATCTGGCCCCGGTCGATCGCCGGGTTCAGCGACGCGCCCGCGTCGTGCAGGATATCGGTGCGCAGAATGCGGTTTTCGCCGGTCAGCGTGTCGATCGCCACCTCGGTTATCGCGGCACCATAGGCAAAATAGAAGAAGGGTCGTCCGCGCCCGGCGACGCGATCCCATTCGATACCGGGGGTTTTGTAGAACCCGGTGGCCGACAGGCTGACGCGGTTCTCATAGGCCAGCTGCACCGCTTTGCGGAAAGCCATGCGCTCGCCCGCCACAAGAACCTCTCCGTCGGCGAAGCGCACATCGGCGGCGTCGCATTGATGTTGCGCAGCCAGCAAATCCGCGATGCGCCCGCGGATCGTGTCGCAGGCCGCGCGCACCGCCATGCCGTTCAGATCCGACCCCGACGATGCCGCCGTGGCCGAGGTGTTGGGCACCTTGCCCGTGTCGGTGGCGGTGATGCGCACCCGGTCGACGCCGATCCCGAAGCGATCCGCCGCCACCTGCGCCACCTTCTGGAACAGGCCCTGGCCCATTTCGGTGCCGCCGTGGTTCATGTGAACCGACCCGTCCTGATAAACATGCACCAGCGCGCCCGCCTGATTCAGATGCGTCAGGGTAAAGCTGATCCCGAATTTCACCGGCGTCAGCGCGATTCCCTTTTTCAGTATCGCGTTTTCCGCGTTCCACCGCGCCAGCGCCGCGCGGCGCGCCCGGTAATCCGCATCCCGCGCCAGCCGGTCGGTCAGCGCGTTCACGATGCAATCCTCGACCGCCATGTGATAGGGCGTGGTCTGCGCGCCGCGGGCAGGCGCGGGCGCATGTACCCCCGCATCTACCCCATGCCCCACCGCGCCGCGCGAGGTCAGATCGACATCGTCGTCCGGGCTGGGGGGCACCCTCATTGTCGCCGAAATATCCCCGCCGGAGGCATCTACAGCATCGGCCTGCGCATCGGCGTAGTAATTCACCCGCCGCACCGTCAGCGGATCCAGCCCCAGGTCGAAAGCGATGTGATCCATCACACGCTCGATCCCGACCATGCCCTGCGGTCCGCCGAACCCGCGAAACGCCGTGGCCGAGGCGGTGTTGGTGCGCAGCCGGTGGCTTTCGATGCGCACATGTTCCAGCAGATAAGCGTTGTCGGCGTGCAGCATGGCGCGGTCGGCGACGGGAAGCGAAAGATCCTGGCTCCAGCCGCAGCGCGCGTATTGGGTAAAGACGATCCCCCCGATACGCCCGGATGCGTCATGGCCGACGCTGTAATCTATGCGGAAATCATGCCGTTTGCCGGTGAGGATCATGTCATCGTCGCGGTCATAGCGCATCTTGCAGGGCCGTCCCGTGGCCGCCGCCGCGACGGCGCAGGCGACGGCCAGCGCGTTGCCCTGGCTTTCCTTGCCGCCGAAGCCGCCGCCCATGCGCCGCACCTCCACCCTCACGGCGTGCATCGGGCGGCCGATCGCCTCGGCCACCTTGTGCTGGATCTCGGTCGGGTGCTGCGAGGAGGATTGCACCACCATGTCGCCGTTTTCCTGCGGCAGCGCCAGGGCGACCTGCCCCTCGAGGTAGAAATGTTCCTGCCCGCCGATCGCGATCGAGCCTTCCAGCCGGTGCGGCGCCGCGGCGATGGCCGCGTCCGCGTCCCCCTTGCGATAGAAACGCGGACCCTCCTCGAAACGCGCACCGCACGCCAGCGCCTGTTCGATGCTCAGCACGGGCGGTTCGGGCGCGAAATCGACCTGCGCCAGCCGCGCCGCGCGGCGCGCGGCCAGATGGCTGTCGGCCACCACCAGAAAGAGCGCCTGCCCCATGTAATGCACGTCGCCCGTACTCAGAAGCGGCTCGTCATGGGCCGAGGGCGAGACATCGTTTTCCGCCGGCAGATCATCGGCGCACAGCACGGCGCGCACGCCGGGCGCGGCGCGGACCTGCGACAGATCCATGCGCATGATGCGCCCTTTCGCGATCTCCGACAGCCCGAAGGCCAGGTGCAGCGTGTCGGCGGGGACGGGGATGTCGTCGACGTAGCGCGCGGCGCCGGTGACATGCAGGGCGGCGGAATCGTGGGGCAGGGGGCGGGTGACGCTCATGGTTGCACCTCCAGCACGCTCTGGCGCGCGCCGCCGGGTGCGGTTTCCGCCCAGAGGCGCAGCAGCATGTTCCGTGCGGCCACCATCCGGTAGTCGGCCGAGGCCCGCATGTCCGACAGCGGGCTGAAATCGCGCTCCAGCGCGGCCATGCCCGCGCGGGCGGTCGCCTCGGACCAGGGCCGCCCGATCAGCGCGGCCTCGGCCTGCGGGGCGCGCCGGGGCGTGCCTGCCATGCCGCCGAAGGCCAGCCGGGCGTCGCTGACGACCCCGTTGTCCACGCGCAGGTTGAAACAGCCGCAAACCGCAGAGATGTCCTGATCGAAGCGTTTCGACAGCTTGTAGCATTTCAGCCGGTCGGGCTGGCGCGGGATGCTCACGGCCTCGACGAATTCGCCGGGCTGGCGGTCCTGCCTGCCATAGTCGAGGAAGAACTCCTCCAGCGCCAGATCGCGCCGCTGCGCGCCGCGCCGCAGGTGCAGCGTCGCTCCCAGCGCGATGAGCGCGGGCGGGCTGTCCCCGATGGGCGAGCCGTTGGCGATGTTGCCCCCGACGGTGGCCGCGCCGCGGACCTGAACCGAGCCGTAGCGGCGGATGAGCTCCGCCAGATCGGGATGGTGTTCGGCGATGAAATTGCCGAAGCGCGCCACGCTGACGCCCGCGCCGATGCGCAGACGGTCCGCGTCCGTGTCGATGCCTTGCAGGGCCTCCAACCCGTTCAGGAAAGCGACCTTGCCCAGCGGTTTCAGCCCCTTCGTCACCCAAAGGCCCACATCCGTGGCGCCGGCGACCAGCGTGGCCTCGGGGTTGGCGGCGTACCAGTCGGCGAAGGCGTCCACATCGGTCGGAGCGATCCAGTCGCAGCCTTCGGGCGCTTCGGGTTGCGCGGGCCGGGGTGCCGCGCGCCGCGGCAGGTTCTGCGCGTCGTGGTGCATCCAGCCGGGCACCGGGGCGTCGGCGGCGGCTTCGGCGGCGCGCACGATGGGGGCATAGCCGGTGCAGCGGCACAGGTTGCCCGCCAGCCGGTCGTCGTGGTCGCGCTGGCCGTTCAGATGCGCCACGGCCATCGAGACCACGAAACCGGGCGTGCAGAAGCCGCATTGCGACCCGTGGTGGTCGACCATCGCCTGTTGCACCGGGTGCAATGTGCCGTCGGGGGCCGCGATGCCCTCGACCGTGCGCAGCGCCTTGCCGTCGAGCTGGGGCAGAAACAGGATGCAGGCGTTGAGCGCGCGCGCGCCCTGCGCATCCGTGACCATCACGGTGCAGGCGCCGCAATCGCCTTCGTTGCAGCCCTCCTTCGTGCCTTTCAGGCCGCGTTCCTCGCGCAGCCAGTCGAGCAATGTGGCGCTTGCCGGGGCATCCCCGATCCGCACCGTCTCTCCGTTCAGAAGAAACGTGATCTCCGACATTTGAAAATCCGCCGCGTTACCATTCGGGTCAGGGGAGTTGGCGCGCTCGATGCGGCGTAGAACGCGGGCCACCCGGTGTCGGCATCCAGCAAAGCGCGGGAAGGGCGCCTTGGCAACAATTTTCTGAGGACGGCGGGCGGGCTGGCGGCGCGCGCCCGTCGGCGGAATTTCCACAAACTACTGTTTCAAAACAATTGATCGGGGTCGCCCCGTTCAATTCCTGCGCTGTGGCTCTGCGGGGGGGCGGCCGCCGAGCGCGGCGTGCGGCGGTGCTCTCTCCCTTCCGCCCGCCGCCGGGCTGGTCTAGGTTGGCGGCATGGACATGCCCCGATTCATCCACCTTCGCCTGCACACGGAATACTCCCTTCTGGAGGGGGCGGTTCCGGTGAAGAAACTCGCCGATCTCTGCACGAAGGCAGCCATGCCCGCCGTGGCCGTGACCGACACCAACAACATGTTCGCCGCCCTCGAGGTGTCCGAGACATTGGCGCGCGCCGGGATACAGCCGATCATCGGCTGTCAGCTCGATCTGTGCTACGACATCCCCGCCCCGGGAGAGCGCCCCCGCGAACCCGCCCCGGTGGTTCTGCTGGCCAAGGACGCGGCCGGGTATGAAAACCTGATGAAGCTGAATTCCTGCGCCTATCTGGACGCGGAAGGGGAGCTGCCGCAGGTCAGCGTGGCGGAATTGCAGGCGCTGAGCGGCGGGTTGATCTGCCTGACCGGCGGGCCGAACGGCGCGTTGGGGCAGCTATTGCAGGCCGGACAGCGGCCCCGGGCCGAGGCCTTGCTCGATGCGCTGGCGGAGGGTTTCGGCGACCGGCTTTACGTGGAATTGCAGCGCCACCCCGGCGACGGCGGCCTGCCGGAGGCCGAACGCCTGACCGAGCGAGGCTTTGTCGAGATGGCCTATCGGAAGGGCATTCCGCTGGTCGCAACCAATGACGTGCATTTCCCCAAATCCGACCTTTACGAGGCGCATGACGCGCTGCTGTGCATTGCCGACGGGGCCTATGTCGATCAGCAGCAGCCGCGCCGTCGGCTGACGCCGCAGCATTATTTCAAGACGCAGCAGGAAATGGTGACGCTGTTCGCCGATCTGCCCGAAGCCGTGGAAAACACGGTCGAGATCGCGCGGCGCTGCGCCTTCAAGGTCGAAAAGCGCGACCCGATCCTGCCGCGCTTCGCCGACGACGAGGTCGAGGAGCTGCGCCGGCAGGCCAGGGAGGGGCTGGCCGCGCGGCTGGCCGTCATCCCCCATGCCGCCTCCGTCGAGGACTACGAGAAACGGCTGGAGTTCGAGCTGGGCATCATCGAGGGGATGGGCTTTCCGGGCTATTTCCTGATCGTCGCCGATTTCATCAAATGGGCCAAGGATCACGACATTCCCGTCGGCCCCGGCCGCGGGTCGGGCGCGGGGTCGCTGGTGGCCTATGCGCTGACCATCACCGATCTGGATCCCCTGCGCTATTCGCTGCTGTTCGAGCGGTTCCTGAACCCCGAACGCGTGTCGATGCCCGATTTCGACATCGATTTCTGCATGGACCGCCGCGAAGAGGTGATCCGCTACGTGCAGGGCAAATACGGCCGCGAGAAGGTCGGCCAGATCATCACCTTCGGCGCGCTGCTGTCCAAGGCCGCCGTGCGCGACGTGGGACGGGTGTTGCAGATGCCCTATGGCCAGGTCGACCGGCTGTCCAAGCTGATCCCGGTCGAGGGGGTCAAGCCGGTGTCGATCGCCCAGGCCCTGATAGATGAGCCGCGCCTGCGCGAGGAGGCCCGCGCCGAGGAGGTGGTGGAACGGCTGCTGCGCTATGGTCAGCAGGTCGAGGGGCTGCTCAGGAACGCTTCGACCCATGCCGCCGGCGTGGTGATCGGGGACCGGCCGCTGGACGCGCTGGTGCCGCTTTACCAGGACCCGCGTTCGGACATGCCGGCCACGCAGTTCAACATGAAATGGGTGGAACAGGCGGGGCTGGTCAAGTTCGACTTCCTGGGCCTCAAGACATTGACGGTGATCCAGAATGCCATCGATCTGATCCGCGCGGGCGGGCGGGATCTGCATGTCGCGGCCGATGGCACGACGATCTACACGCCCGCGCCGGGGGCGGAAAACGACATCGGGCACATCCCGCTGGACGACGAGAAATCCTACCGGCTTTACGCCAGCGCCAAGACCGTCGCGGTGTTCCAGGTGGAAAGCTCGGGCATGATGGATGCGCTCAGGCGGATGAAGCCCACCTGCATCGAGGATATCGTGGCGCTGGTCGCGCTCTACCGGCCCGGCCCGATGGAAAACATCCCCACCTATTGCGAGGTCAAGAACGGCCTGAAGGAGATCACTTCGGTCCATCCGCTGATCGACCACATCCTTGAGGAAACGCAGGGCATCATCGTCTATCAGGAACAGGTGATGCAGATCGCGCAGGTCATGGCGGGCTACAGCCTCGGCGGCGCC
>NZ_JBRBUA010000023.1:0-3733 GCF_052826345.1 Brevirhabdus sp.
GCCCATACGCCGGTGCGGGGGGCCAGTTCGCGAAACGCGATATCGCCCGCCGCCAGCGCGATCGGGTAGGGCGGCACCGGCTTGTCCATCTTGAAGCTGAACGCGCGGCGGTCGCCGTCGACTTCCACCGGCTCACCGCCACTCAGGCCCGACATCACGACGGTCAGCGGTTTCGGTGCGGTGATGCGCGCTTCCCATGTCTGGCGGATGCCCGGGCTGTCCTGCGTCGGCATCCATGTGCGGTTGAGGATCGCCTGGCCCTGGCTGAACAGGAACGGATGCTCCCCGCCCGCCGTCTGCTCGGGGTCCAGCCATTGCAGTGCCGCCGCATCGGGCGCAGCGCGATAGGTGACCTTGATCTGCCGGGCATCGCCCATCTGGACGGTGATCGGCTCGCCCAGCTTCTCGTCATGCTCGCCGACCGTGTAGTCCAGCGCATTGCCGTCCGCATCGGTGATTGCCGATATGCGCAGCCCGTCGCTGTCGAGAACGACCGTGTCGGCATCGTCCTCGGCCATGACGTCCAGAGTGGCGGTCCCGAACACGTCCTTCGCTTCGAAATCGAGCGCGAGGTCCAGCGCCACATGCGTCACCCGCGCCACCCCGGGCTGCGCATAGGTCGAGGTGTCCTTCGCTTCCTCGCTCGTCAGGATCGGCGAGACGAGCGGCTCCTGCGCCGCTTCGGAAGTCGAACAGGCGGACAGGGCAATCGACGCAAGGCCAAGGGTCGTAAAGGCGGTCAGCGCAAAGCGCATGGCAAACTCCGGTTTGGGGAAAGCTGCTGGGTAGTATCTGGTTACAACTGCAACCATAGCCGTGAACGAGCGTGCTTGTCACTACCGTGTCCCGGCCCTTTCGAACCGGGCGAGGATGAGCGGTAAGCGTCTGACATACGACATTACAATTGCGCCACAGTCCGGCAAGCGGATCTGACTATCGAGGCGGTCCCAAAACAAAAACAATGTTTGCAGGACAGGACATAATGAAAAAGACAGTGACGCTGCTCGTCGCGGCGGCCGCATTGGCCGGCTGCGCGTCGACATCGCCCATGAATGCGGCACCCGGCAATCCCGCCGCAAGTTCCGACAGCCCCGTTGCCGACCGCTGCATGTGGATGAAGCCGCGCTGCCGCGTGCGATAGACCTCGGGAAAAACAACACCAACCCTTTGCCGAGCCTTGCAGGTTCGATAGATCGGCCTTCCGCCCCATCGCGAAACGGGCGGAGGCCTTTCGCAGTCTACGGAGAAGACCGGTTTCACATTCGCAGTCACCCACCGTCCGCCGCTGCCTCTCGCTCGCTGTGCTGGCAGCCATCGCCGTTTCCGGCGGTCCTGCCTTGGCGCAAGGCATGCCGGTGATCGAAATGGACGTCATGACCGACCTGCGCGAACGCGGCTTGAGCTGGAGTGATGGCGAGGCCGCTGCCCGCATCTTCGTCGAAGTCCCGGTGTCGAGCGCGCTGAGCGTTTCGGCGCAGGGCGCGACCTTGCGCGGATCCGACCGGCATGGCGGTGCCGACGCGGGCTTCGACCTTGCGGCGACCTATTCCGATTACGCGGGCCTGATCGACTGGCGCGCCGGCGCGGTCTGGCACCTGTTCGCGGGCGGCACCGGCGAACTTGACTATGCTGAGGTCGAGGCAGGCGTCGGCGCTTCGCTGGGGCCGGCACAAATCGATTTGCTGGCAAGCTATGCCCCGTCGCAGGATGCCATCGGCGGCAGCAATTTCTATACCCGTGCAGGCGCCTATCTCGGCATTCCGGCAACGCCGTGGGTCGTGCGCGGCCATGTCGGCCATTCCACCGGATCGTCAGACGGATCGGGGCGCAACACCCGGCTTCGGCCCGCAGCCTCTTATACCGACTGGGCGATTGGCACCGAATATTACCTCGCGCCCTTTTCGCTGAGCCTGACCTATAGCGACACCGACGTCAGCCGCGGCGAGTTGCGCCAGCCGGTGCTGGATGACCATTACGGGCAGAAACTGGTCGCAGGGGCGATGATACGTTTCTGACGGGTGCGCAAAAACTGCGCCTAAAGGCTGCGCAGCCAGAACACCGCGCCCATCGCCAGATAGGCGGTCAGCCAGAAGCCAGCGTCGATCAGCGCGATGCTGCGCGGATGGCGCTGGTGCAGATAATTGGTCCACAAGGCGGGGATCACGAAGAACAGCGCGATCCCGCCGCTCATCATGAAATAGAGCCACCACTTCGAAGGATCGGACAGCCGCGCAAACATATGCGCCAACATGAAAGCGGAAAGCTGCACGAGGACATAGGTGCCGCCGATGGTGATGAAGGGCCGCCGCCGCACCTCCAGACCGCCCGGTCCGGCGCGAACCGCCAACGGCCTTGCGAACAGCCGGTACCAGCCCGCCGCCACGGCCATCGCCGCCAGCGCGGCCAGAATGCCGCCGAACCAATCCACCGGTCCCATTCGATCTCCCGCCCCGTTCGCAGGGTTTGCGCCAGCAATCAGGATTTGCTGACAGCAGGGTAAGCCAAACCGGCAACAAATGAAAAGGCTGCAATATTGTTTATTCCCAAAGAGAATGGGTGCGAACCCGATGTTGTAATGGGGGTCACTCGTTCTGGCGCAGCGGAGCGATGCGGTGTAGGGGCGCGCGCATGGTAACCGAAACCGAATCCGCACCCAGCCGCATCGCGCCTTCGCCCAAGGTGGGCATGGTGAGCCTTGGCTGCCCCAAAGCGCTGGTCGATTCCGAACGCATCCTCACCCGGCTGCGCGCCGACGGCTATGCGATGAGCCCGGATTACGCGGGCGCGGACGTGGTGCTGGTCAACACCTGCGGCTTTCTGGATTCCGCCAAGGAGGAATCGCTGGAAGCGATTGGCGAGGCGATGGCGGAAAATGGCCGCGTCATCGTGACCGGCTGCATGGGCGAGGAGGCGGACACGATCCGCGCCCGCTTTCCGCAGGTGCTCGCCGTTACCGGCGCGCATCAGTACGAACAGGTCGTGGAAGCGGTGCACGAGGCCGCACCATGGACCCGCGGGCCGTTCGTCGACCTGATCCCCCAGCCCGACATCAAGCTGACGCCGCGGCACTACAGCTATCTGAAGATCTCGGAAGGCTGCAACCACAGCTGCGCGTTCTGCATCATCCCGCAATTGCGCGGGAAGCTGGCCAGTCGCCGCATCGACGCCGTCCTGCGCGAGGCGGAGAAGCTGGTGGCCGCCGGGACGAAGGAACTGCTGGTCATTTCACAGGACACGTCTGCTTACGGTGTGGACGTCCGGCACGAGGAGCGCTTGTGGAAGGACCGCCCGGTCCGCACCCACATGACCGATCTCGCCCGCGAACTGGGCGGTCTGCGCACCGCGGACGGCGTGCCGCCCTGGGTGCGGCTGCATTATGTCTATCCCTATCCGCATGTCGACGCGGTCATCCCGCTGATGGCCGAGGGGCTGGTCACCCCCTATCTCGACATCCCGTTCCAGCACGCCAGCCCCTCCGTTCTGCGCGCCATGAAGCGCCCCGCGAACGAGGCCAAGGTGCTCGACCGGCTGAAGGCATGGCGTGAGATCTGCCCCGACCTCACGGTCCGATCCAGCTTCGTGGTGGGCTTTCCGGGCGAGACCGAGGACGATTTCAAATATCTCCTCGACTGGCTGGAAGAGGCACAGCTGGACCGCGTCGGCGGCTTTCGCTTCGAACCCGTGGAGGGCGCGCAGGCCAATGATCTGCCGAACCCGGTGCCCGAGGCGGTGA
>NZ_JBRBUA010000024.1:0-3688 GCF_052826345.1 Brevirhabdus sp.
CCTTTTTCGTCTCGGCCAGCACGACGCCCTTGCCCTGGGTCGATTCCAGCAGCTTGACGATCAGCGGTGCAGTGCCCACCACCCCGATCAGATTGTCGGTATCCTTGGGCGAGGCGGCAAAGGCGGTGGTGGGCATACCGATCTTGTGGCGCGCCAGCACCTGATGGGCGTGCAGCTTGTCGCGGCTGGCGGTGATGCCGACGGAGCCGTTCACGCAATAGGTGCCCAGGGTTTCGAACTGGCGGATCACCGCACAGCCGTAGGGCGTGATCGACGCGCCGATGCGCGGGATCACCGCGTCGAAGCGCGGCAGCCGCGCGCCATCGTAATGCAGCTCGGGCGCCAGCGCGTTGATCGCCATGTAGATGCGGGTGGTGTCGATCACCTCGATCACATGGCCGCGCCGCTCGCCTTCCTCGACGATGCGGCGGGTGGAATAATTGTCCTCGCGGCTGAGCACCGCGATGCGCAGCGCGCGGTTGGGCGCGGCCTTGCGCAGCTTCTGCGTGGATTTATAGACCTCGTAGTTCAGTTCCGGCTGGCAGAAGCTGTCGTTGGGGCTGACGACCACCTCGTCCGACAGCGCCTGACGGCCCAGCAGCATCCGGTAGGCCATGCTGCCCCGGTCGGTCAGCGTCAGCTCGATCGGCCAGTGCCGACCGCCTACATTCAACATGGTGGAGATGACATAGCGCCATTCGCTCTCCCCGTTGGAGCTGGTGACCTCGCGCCGGTCGATCAGCTCGGCCGAGCAGGGGATCACCAGATCCGACCGCCCCGGCACCGGATGGACGGAAAACCGCACCTTGGGTTTCGCCGCCGGGCCGAAGGGCTCTATCTCGAAGGCATGCAGCGCCGAGGTGCGCGCGCCGGTGTCGACCTTCGCCTTGAGCGCGGGCAGCCCGAGTTTCGGCAGCGCGACCCACTCCTCCCAGCCGAGGGTGATTTTTTCGTTGAAGGGCGCGGGGCCGTCCTGCATGCGATGTTCCTTGGCTTTTTGCGGGAATCGCCCGACAAGAGCGCCGCGCGTTAAGAGGGTTAGCATATGTCGTCTTCGTTCGACTTCAAAGTGACCGGCCGGGATGCAAAGGCCCGCACCGGACTGATTTCAACGCCGCGCGGCGAGATCCGCACGCCCGCGTTCATGCCCGTCGGCACGGCCGCGACGGTCAAGGCGATGCTGCCCGATTCCGTTCGCGCCACCGGCGCGGATATTCTGCTGGGCAACACCTATCATCTGATGCTGCGCCCGACGGCGGAGCGTATCGCGCGTCTGGGCGGTCTGCACAAGTTCATGAATTGGGACAGGCCGATCCTGACAGACTCGGGCGGGTTCCAGGTGATGAGCCTGGCCGAGCTGCGCAAGCTGACCGAACGCGGCGTGACCTTTCGCAGCCACATCGACGGATCAAAGCACGAGCTGACGCCCGAACGCTCGATGGAGATCCAGCGTTTGCTGGGCAGCGATATCGTGATGTGCTTCGACGAATGCCCCGCGCTGCCCGCCCCGAAAGACCGCGTGGCCGAAAGCATGGCGCTGTCGATGCGCTGGGCGCAGCGCTCGCGCGACGCCTTCGGCGACCGGCCGGGGCACGCGCTCTTCGGCATTCAGCAGGGCGGAACGGAGCGCGACCTGCGCGCGGAATCGGCCGAGGCGCTGCGCGGCATCGGCTTCGACGGCTATGCGGTCGGCGGGCTCGCGGTGGGCGAGGGGCAGAAGACCATGTTCGAGGTGCTCGACTACGCGCCCGACATGCTGCCCGAGGACCGCCCGCGCTATCTGATGGGGGTGGGCAAGCCCGACGACATCGTGGGCGCGGTCGCGCGCGGCATCGACATGATGGATTGCGTGCTGCCCTCGCGGTCGGGGCGGACGGGCCAGGTCTTCACCCGCCACGGCGCGCTCAACATCAAGAACGCCCGCCACCAGGACGATCCGCGCCCGTTGGACGAGGCTTGCACATGCCCCGCCTGCCGCAGCTATTCGCGCGCCTACCTGCATCACGTCTTCCGCGCGGGCGAGATGATCTCGGGGATGCTGCTGACGTGGCATAACCTGCACTACTTCCAGGAGCTGATGCAGGGCATGCGCGACGCCATCGCGGCAGGCCGCTTCGCGCGTTTCCGACAGGATTTCGCCGCCGCCCGCGCGCAGGGCGACATCGATCCGCTGTGAGGCGAAAGGCGCTTCTTCTCGGCCCAAATACTCGCAATCCCGCCCGCCGCGTCCTCCTGCCGCCGGGAGGCCGGGGTGCGCCGATCTCAGGTGCCGATCGCAGGCCGCCGCTCTCGGGCCAGGACGGGGCGCGGTTCCGATATCGCGCCGCGCCTTCCGAAACGGCACCGTTCGGGCGGTAATGCGGCATAAGGGAAACGTGCCGTGGAATTTCGCGGGGGCACGTATTGCCCATCCGCATCGGCAGGGGCATTGTCGGGGGAACGAAAATGAGCCTTGCGATTGAAAGCCGGCCCCGCCGCGCCCATTTCCATGGTCAAACGGGGATGGAACAGGTTGCCGCTACGCGGGGCCGCTCCGTCCTGCCAATAAAGATAAGGACGCAAGATGCCTGAGCAACTCAATCAATCCTTTCCGATCCTGCCGCTGCGCGACATCGTCGTCTTTCCGCACATGATCGTACCGCTGTTCGTGGGCCGCGAGAAATCCGTCCGCGCGCTGGAAGAGGTGATGCAGGACGACAAGCAGATCCTCCTGTCCAGCCAGATCGACCCCTCGGTCGACGATCCCACGCAGGACGGGATCTACCGCGTCGGCGTGCTGGCCAATGTGCTGCAATTGCTGAAACTGCCCGACGGCACCGTCAAGGTGCTGGTAGAGGGGCGCCACCGCGTGCGGATCACCGATTATGTCGACAACGACCAGTTCTTCGAGGGCCACGCCGAGGCGCTCGAGGAGGAGCTTGGCGACGAGGACACCGTCGAGGCGCTGGTACGTTCCGTCGGTGAGGAGTTCGAACGCTACGCCAAGATCAAGAAGAACGTCCCCGAAGAGGCCATGTCGACGGTTTCCGACACGCGCGAGCCCAACCGCCTGGTCGACCTGGTGTCGGGGCATCTGGGCATCGAGGTGAACCAGAAGCAGGAGCTTCTGGAAACGCTTTCCGTGGCCGAGCGGCTGGAAAAGGTCTTCGGCCTGATGCAGGGCGAGATGAGCGTGCTGAAGGTCGAGAAGAAGATCAAGACGCGCGTCAAGAGCCAGATGGAGCGCACCCAGCGCGAATATTACCTGAATGAGCAGATGAAGGCCATTCAGAAGGAGCTGGGCGACGGCGAGGACGGCCAGAACGAGGTCGCCGAGCTGGAAAACCGCGTCGCGGAAACCAAGCTGTCGAAAGAGGCGCGCGAGAAGGCCGAGGCCGAGCTGAAGAAGCTGAAGTCGATGTCGCCGATGTCGGCAGAGGCGACGGTGGTGCGCAACTACCTCGACTGGATGCTGGCCATCCCGTGGGGCGTCAAGTCGCGCGTCAAGAAGGATCTGGGCCGGGCGCAGAAGGTGCTCGACGACGACCACTACGGTCTCGAGAAGGTCAAGGAGCGGATCGTCGAGTATCTGGCCGTGCAGAAGCGCGCCAACAAGCTCAAGGGGCCGATCCTGTGCCTCGTCGGTCCTCCCGGCGTCGGCAAGACCTCGCTCGGCAAGTCCATCGCCAAGTCGACGGGGCGCGAGTTC
>NZ_JBRBUA010000025.1:0-8012 GCF_052826345.1 Brevirhabdus sp.
GAGAATGTAAATCATGATCAGATTGACGAAAGGGATCAGCATCAGCAGCGAGATCCATCCGCTGTGCCCGGTCCGACTCCAGAGTTTCCAGAAGGGGATCAGGATCACCGCCGCATAGACGGCCACCCAGAACCATATCGCATAGCCCATCTGGCTCATTGTCTGGTCCATTGCCGCGCTGCCCGTCATTCGGCCGCCACCACGGCGGGCCGGGGCTTGCGCTTATGCGCGATGCGGTCTTCGATTTCGTCGCGGAAATGCCGGATCAGCCCCTGGATCGGCCATGCCGCAGCATCGCCGAGCGCGCAGATCGTATGACCCTCGACCTGTTTGGTCACATCGAGCAGCATGTCGATCTCTTCGGGGGCGGCCTCGCCTTTGACCAGCCGGTCCATCACGCGCATCATCCAGCCCGTGCCCTCGCGGCAGGGCGTGCACTGGCCGCAACTTTCGTGCTTGTAGAATTTCGACAGCCGCCAGATCGCCTTGATCACATCGGTGCTCTGATCCATCACGATCACGGCGGCCGTGCCCAGACCCGATTTCTGATCGCGCAGCCAATCGAAATCCATGATGGCGTCTTTCATCACCTCGGCCGGAAGCAGCGGCACCGACGATCCGCCCGGGATCACCGCCTTGAGGTTGTCCCAGCCGCCGCGGATCCCGCCGCAATGTTTCTCGATCAGCTCTTCGAAGGAAATCGACATCGCCTCTTCGACGACGCAGGGGGTGTTGACGTGCCCCGAGATCGCGAAAAGCTTGGTGCCGGTGTTGTTGGCCCGGCCGAAGCCCGCGAACCATTCCGGCCCGCGCCGCAGGATCGTGGGGACGACCGCGATCGATTCGACGTTGTTCACCGTGGTCGGGCACCCGTAGAGCCCCGCGCCCGCCGGGAACGGCGGCTTCATCCGGGGCATGCCCTTCTTGCCTTCCAGGCTTTCCAGCAGGGCGGTTTCCTCGCCGCAGATATAGGCGCCCGCGCCGTGGTGCAGATACAGGTCGAAATCCCATCCCGACCCGGCCGCGTTGCGCCCCAGCAGACCGTCGGCATAGCATTCGTCGATCGCCAGTTGCAGCGCCTCGCGCTCGCGGATGTATTCGCCGCGCAGGTAGATGTAGCAGGTGTGTGCGTTCATCGCGAAAGACGCGATCAGGCACCCCTCGATCAGCGTGTGCGGATCATGGCGCATGATCTCGCGGTCCTTGCAGGTGCCGGGTTCCGACTCGTCGGCATTGACCACCAGATAGGCGGGCCGACCGTCGCTTTCCTTGGGCATGAAGGACCACTTGAGCCCGGTCGGAAAGCCCGCGCCGCCGCGCCCGCGCAGCCCCGAGGCCTTCATCTGGTCGATGATCCAGTCGCGCCCCTTCTTGACGATATCACCCGTGCCGTCCCACTGCCCGCGCGCCTTCGCCCCCGCCAGGGAGCGGTCGTGCATCCCGTAGATGTTGGTGAAAATCCGGTCCTGATCCTTCAGCATCCGTTTATCCCTTGTTGCTCCGGCGCGCGCGCCAGATCCAGTAGACATTGACCAGCGCCCAGGCAAACCCGGCAAGCGCCGCAAGGTCGAACAGGAACAGGTAGCGCACCGGCATCTGCAAGACCGCCAGCAGCCATTGCGCCGCCAGCCAGCCCACCATCGTCACGATCATCACGATCGCGACCAGACGCGCCCTGCGGGCTTGCTGCATTTGCGTGTCGTCGCTGTTAGCCATTCACCACCGGGGCCGCCGTTTCGGCCCATCTCTTCCTATGCGCGGCCGTCAGAGGCAAGCGCATGCAACCAATTTTCTGCCCTCAGCCGCCCGAGCGTGCCGAAAGCGCTCGTGCCTGGGGCACCCATTCGTCGCGGGTCACCCGCCCGCGAAACCCTTTCAGATTGTCGTCCATCCAGGCGACTTCCTGTTCCGACCAGCCCGCGATCTGGTCGAAATGATAGATCCCCATATCATTGCATTGCTGCGCCAGCTTGGGGCCGATCCCCTTGATGCGGGTCAGATCGTCGCCCTGCCCGTCGCGCGGGGCGTCCAGCCGTTCGGGCGCGGTGCCTGTGTGGATGCCGGGCTCCACCGCATCGACCGCGACGCTGGAGCTCGGCGCCGCATCCGGCTCGACCTCGGCATCGGGCCCAGCATCGATCTCGGCATCGGACACGGCGGCCGACCCCGCGCGAGGGGCCGACGCAGGCGTTTCCGATTTCGCGTCGGGCTGCGCGTTCACCGCGCTGCCTTTCCAATCCTCGCCCTGCGGGTCCTGATCCCCAGACAGCGGCTGACCTGCCGTCGCGTCGCCTGATGCGGCCCCGGCTCCCTTGTCGGTTCCGTCGGCGGAGCTGTCGTCGACTGCACGATCGGCTTCCCTCCCGGCCTCGGCGCGGTCGTCCGTCGCGGTCTCCCTGCCGGGTTCGCGTCGCTCATCCACCGCGATGCCGGTCAGCGCGGCTTCGGCGCCCGCGGCTGCGGGTCCGGTGCCGGGCACGCGGTCCTCGCGCGATTTGGCGACGGAGGCGGGCGTGACGCGCACGACATCGCCGTCGTCATCGGCGAAGGGCTCGGACCCCGGGGACCCCGGCTGGGCCCCCGGGTCGGGCGACGGCTCCGGGCGCAGCGGCGTGGCCGCGGTTTCCAACGATCCCGCCGCGGCTGCGTTGCGCGCGGCCCCTTCCGCAAGCGTCGTCGCGTCGCCCGTGCTGTCGGCCACGCGGGCGCCCGGCCGGTTTCCCGGGACCGCGCCGCCGCCCATCGGGCGCATCGCGGCGGCGGTGTCGGACGAGGACGAGCAGATCACCCAGGCCAGTACCGCGCCGCCCACGGCGAAGCCCAGCACCCCCGCGAAAAGCCCCGCCAGAAAGGACATTCCCGTCAGCCACCACAGAAGGATCGACAGCACCGCCCCGCCGAGCGCCGCGGCAAGCCAGCATCCCGCACTGCAACTCAGTCCATCAGATTTCTGTAGCATTGTCGCGCTCCCGTCGCTTGGTTGCAGGGTGTGATGACGATCTTACTAACGTATTCTGCGGCTTATGTCTCTTACTGTGCGCCCGGTGATTGTGTAAGGGCGCCAGCCTGACCGACCCAGTCATCGCGTCCGGCCCGCCCGCGGAAACCTTCCAGGTTGTCGTCCAGCCAGATCAGCTCCTCCTCCGACAGGGCGGCGATCTGGTCCAGGTGATAGAATCCCAGGGCATTGAGCTGTCTTTCCAGCTTCGGGCCGATGCCGCGGATCTGCTTCAGATCGTCGGCCTTGCCGCCGCGCGGGCTGTCGAGCCGCGGCGGAACAACGCCGACGGGCGGCTGGCCGGGCGTAGTATCGGGCGCAGGTTCGGGTGCAGCGCGATCCGCGTCCTTTGCCGGTGCGCCCTCGTCGGGGCGCCCGGTGGGCTTTTCATCCGCTTCCTGCTTGCTGACGCCGGTATCGCTGGCGGGGGTGTTCTTTGCGGGTTGCGGGCCGGGCGTCGCGCGCGGGTCGGTGCCGGGCAGGTCGGTGCCGTGATCGCGCGGCGGCGTCGCGGCCGCGTCGGTCCGATCGTCCGGCCATGGCGTGGTCAGCGGGGTCTCGCTGCCGTCGATGCGCCGGATCGTATCCCCCAGATCGAGCGCCAGCGCGACGGAGGCGTTATGCGCGTTGTGATCCTTGCCGTCCCCCGCGAGCGAGCTCAGCCCCGACAGAGGCTCGGAGGCGAAACGCCCGTTCTGGGGGCCCGGGGTCGGCACCTCGCCCGCGGCCATCCCGTCGATGATCCGCGCCAGGCTTTCCTCGGTGAGGTCTTCGTAATAATCCTTGCCGATCTGGGCCATCGGCGCGTTCGCGCAGGCGCCCAGACATTCGACCTCTTCCCAGCTGAACCGCCCGTCGGCGGAAAGCTCATGCGGGTTGAGCGCGATCTTCTCGCGGCAGACGGCCATCAGGTCCTCGGCCCCGCAGATCATGCAGGACGTGGTGCCGCAGATCTGAACATGCGCAACGCTGCCAACGGGTTGCAACTGAAACATGAAGTAGAAGGTCGCGACCTCAAGGCCCCGGATATAGGCCATGTCCAGCATCTCGCAGACATGCTCGATGGCGGGGCGCGACAGCCACCCTTCCTGTTCCTGCGCCCGCCACAGCAGCGGGATGATCGCGCTGGCCTGGCGGCCTTCGGGATATTTGGTGATCTGCGCCTCGGCCCATTTCTGGTTTGCCGGTGTGAAGGCAAAGCTCTCGGGCTGATGGGCGTGAAGACGGCGGAGCATTCAGTATCCTCGGATCATTTCGTCTGTTGGCAAAGCGACGCATCCAGCGTCGCGGTGAACCCGTCGACCTTGATGCGGCCCTCGTCGGCCAGCGGCAGCACGATGGCGCGCATCTGCTCGCGGTCCAGGCCCAGGTCGCGGCCGATGCCGTCGATCTGCCCATCGTCGATGGAGCATCCGGCAGAGGCGAACCGCGCCAGCAGTGCATCGCGCGGCGTGGGCGCGGGGTTCACCGGCGGGCACATTTCGGGAAGCAGGCTCAGCGCGCCCTCCGCATCGAGGGAAATCTTGCCCTCCATCCGCAGCGCGACAAGCTGCTTCTGCACGAAGGCGCGCTTGAATCCGAGCGGGCCGAAGACCTTCGGCAGATCCAGCGGGCGCACCCTGCACTTGTTGCGGGCAAATGCGGTGACCAGCGCCTCGGTGCTTTGCACACCGCCGGTTGACGCATCGGCGCTCGTGGACGCGGCGCTGCCCGCTGCTTCGGGCGCCCGGGCGAAGGCCGCGCGGGCCGCATCGCCCAGCGGCGCGCCGGTCTCGACCAGGGCCCCTGGCCCCGCCACGTCGGACGCGCGCCCGGGCTGCATCAGCGCGGACCCTGCCGCCTGCGCCGAGCCGCCCGCGAGCCCGGCCAGCAACACGCCGCCAAGACCCGCCCCCAACATGAGCGCGCGAAACGCCCCCGCGTCATTCATCGGTCGATCTCCCCGAAGACCACATCCATGGTGCCAATGATGGCCGACACATCGGCCAGAAGATGTCCCGAGGCCACATGATCCATGGCCTGCAAATGCAGGAATCCCGGCGCGCGCAGCTTGACGCGGTAGGGTTTGTTCGTGCCGTCGGCCACCAGATAGACGCCGAATTCGCCCTTCGGCGCCTCGACCGCGGCGTAGATCTCGCCCTTGGGCACGTGGAAGCCTTCGGTATAGAGTTTGAAATGATGGATCAGCGCCTCCATCGAGGTCTTCATCTCGCCGCGTGTCGGCGGCGACAACTTGCCGCGCGCCAGCACGGGCCCCGACTCCGCCCGCAGCTTTTCGCAGGCCTGGCGGATGATCTTGGTGGATTCGCGCATCTCGGCCATGCGCACGAGGTAGCGGTCGTAGCAATCGCCGCTCTTGCCCACGGGGATCTGGAATTCGAACTCGTCGTAGCACTCGTAGGGTTGCGCGCGCCTCAGATCCCACGCCAGCCCCGAGCCGCGGACCATCACGCCGGAAAAGCCCCAGTCGCTGATCTCCTGCTCGCTCACGACACCGATGTCGACGTTTCGCTGCTTGAAGATGCGGTTTTCCGTCAGCAGCCCGTCGATATCGTCGAGAACGGCCGGAAACTCCTGCGCCCAGGTGTCGATATCCTCGACCAGCGCGGGCGGCAGATCCACATGCACCCCGCCGGGGCGGAAATAGGCCGCGTGCAGACGCGCCCCGCAGGCGCGCTCGTAGAAGACCATAAGCTTCTCGCGCTCCTCGAACCCCCAAAGCGGCGGCGTCAGCGCGCCGACGTCCATCGCCTGGGTGGTCACGTTCAGCAGATGGCTCAGGATGCGACCGATCTCCGAATAGAGCACCCGGATCAGCTGCGCCCGGCGCGGCACCTCGATGCCCACCAGCCGTTCGATCGCCAGGCAATAGGCGTGCTCCTGGTTCATCGGCGCCACGTAATCCAGACGGTCCAGATAAGGCAGGTTCTGAAGGTAGGTACGGCTTTCCATCAGCTTTTCGGTGCCGCGGTGCAACAGCCCGATATGGGGATCGCAGCGCTCGACAATCTCGCCGTCAAGCTCAAGAACCAGCCGCAAAACGCCATGTGCAGCAGGGTGTTGCGGGCCGAAGTTAATGTTGAAGTTTCGAATCTTCTGCTCGCCGGTCAGGGCATCGTCGAATGGGCCGTCCATGTCAGACCTCCACCATGTTGGCGTGCCATTCCCGCGGAACGTCGGGAAAGCGGTTCGCCACGAATTCATATTGAGGCGCCAGACGATCGAGCATCGGGCGGCGCCACTTTTCCGCCAGATCCAGCGTCTGGCTGACATTCACGCGATGATCGAACTGAGCGGCCACGCGCGTGATGCCGAGAAAATCACAGATCCGGTCGATCGTATCCTGTTGGAACAGCCGTTCATAGAATTCGATCAGCAGGTTTTCGGGACGGATCGCCGCGCTCATGCGTTCCAGCATGGCGCGGTAGTCGGACCGCTCCACCACATCGCCTTGCCCGCCGTCGAGATACTCGCGTGCGATCGTGCGCGCGCGGTCGGCCGCGGCGTCGCCGGTGCGGCCGCCGAAACCGCCCATCATGCGGATGTTCGACCACAGCCGTTCCAGCGGATCGCGCATCAGGAAAATGAACTTGACCTTCGGCACCCGGCCCGGCGCCAGATCCTGCATCTGCCGCAGGCGCGCCTCGGGCAGCAGCGCATAGGACGGGGTGAAATCGCCGACGATCCTGGCGCCGCGGTGGCCTTCGTTCATATAGGCCAGATAGGCGGGGATATCCTCCTCCCCGCGCCCGATCACCGACATCCAGCGATCGTTGTCGATCACCTGCCGCCTGAGATTCGCGCGCCTGTCGCCTTCGGCGGTCAGCATGGCGGCGCGACGGCGGCTGCGGGCCTCGATGATGCGGTCCATCTGGCGGATCTGCGCGCCTTTTTCGAGCATGTCGAAGTAATGCAGCTCCTTGATCGCGCGGAAATGGCAATCGGGGTGCATCTCGAGGTAACGGTAGAGCCAGCTGGTCCCCGCCTTCGTCGCCCCAATTCCGAAAACCACGCCCGGTTCGGCCATGACTATTCCTTGGCTCCGGTGCTGCCGCCTTGCGGGGCCGTGTCGCCCGGCAGGATGTAATCGGCACCCTCCCAGGGCGACATGAAATCGAACTGGCGGTATTCCTGCACCAGGTTGACCGGCTCATAGACCACGCGCTTCTGCGCTTCGTCATAGCGGACCTCGGTATAGCCGGTGGTCGGGAAATCCTTGCGCAGCGGAAAGCCGCGGAACCCGTAGTCGGTCAGGATACGGCGCAGATCGGGATGCCCCGAGAACAGGATGCCGAACATGTCGAAGACTTCCCGCTCGAACCAGTTGGCCGACGCGTGAACCGAGACGATCGAGGGCATCACCTCATCCTCGCGCAGCCGCGCGCGCAGCCGGATGCGGTGGTTCTGATACATCGACAGAAAGTGATAGACCACATCGAAGCGCCGGTCGCTCGACGGGTTGTCCACCGCGGTGATATCGACGAGCGTGGTGAACTGGCAGGTCTGATCGGCCTTGAGAAAATCCACGAAGGGCACGATGCGCGTCGGCGCCACCTCGATCGTCAGCTCACCGCGCAACACACTCGTGCCGACCACCGCGTCGGGCTGTTTCTCGGTGATGTGGGCCGCCAACTGGGACAGGATGTCGGGCATGCCAGACCTTTCTCAGCGGGTGATGGTTCCGGTGCGGCGGATCTTGCGCTGCAATTGCAGGATGCCGTACAGCAAGGCCTCGGCGGTCGGCGGGCAGCCGGGCACGTAGATGTCGACCGGCACGATCCGGTCGCAGCCGCGCACCACCGAATAGCTGTAGTGATAATAGCCGCCGCCATTGGCGCAGGACCCCATCGAGATCACGTAACGCGGCTCGGGCATCTGATCGTAGACCTTGCGCAGCGCGGGCGCCATCTTGTTGGTCAAGGTGCCCGCCACGATCATCAGGTCGGACTGGCGCGGGCTGGCGCGGGGCGCGATCCCGAAGCGTTCGGCGTCGTAGCGCGGCATCGAGGTATGC
>NZ_JBRBUA010000026.1:0-4109 GCF_052826345.1 Brevirhabdus sp.
CCCTCGCGCGCGAACCAGGTCGCGCGCTCCCAGCCGTTGTAGCTGCCCATCTGCGCGCCCGCGGCGACCAGCCGGTCATGCAGCGGCGACAGTCGCTTGCCCCGCCCCGCGGGCCATTCGCGATGCGGAAAATGCATCGCATATTCGTGGCCGTAGGTTTCCATCGCCTTGTCGAGGCAATATTGCCGGTCGGCATAGCCGGTGAAGCGGCGCGGATCGACCGCCCACATGTCCCATTCGGTTTGCCCCTCGGTCACCCATTCGGCCAGCACCTTTCCCGCGCCCCCGGCCTGGGTGATGCCGAAGGTGAAGACACAGGCCTCATAGGCGTTCGGCACGCCCGGCATCGGCCCGATCAGCGGCAGCCCGTCGGGGGCATAGGGGATCGGCCCGTTGATGACGCGCCCGACGCCGGATTGGCCCAGCAGCGGCACACGCTCCATCGCGTCCTCGATATACCATTCCAGCCGCTCCAGATCGTCGGGGTACAGCTGAAAGCTGAAATCCTCGGGCATGGGATCGTCGGGCGTGACCCAATGCGCCTTGCAGTTGCGCTCATAGGGGCCGAGGTTCAGGCCGAACTTTTCCTGCCGCAGGTAATAGCTGCTGTCGACATCGCGCAAGAGCGGCAGCTTGCCGTTTTCGCGGCTCCACTCCTCCAGCTCGGGGATCGGTTCGGTCAGGAAATACTGGTGGCTCATCGTCACCATCGGCACGGTGCGCCCGCCGTGGGGCTTGAACCACTCGCCCACGCGCTGCGCGTAGTAACCGGCGGCGTTCACCACCTTTTCGCAGCGGATATCGCCCTTGTCGGTATGGACGATCCATTCGCCCGCTTCACGTGAAACGCCCGTGGCCGGTGTGAAACGCAGGATCTTGCCGCCCATCGCCCGCGCGCCCTTGGCCAGCGCCTGGGTCAGCTGCGCGGGGTCGATGTCGCCATCGTCGGGATCATAGAGCCCGCCCGCCAGATCATGCGTTTCCAGAAACGGGTAACGCTCCTTCATCTCGGCGACGCTGCACATCTGGATATCCAGCCCCTGATAGCGGCCCATCCCCGCCACACGCTCGAATTCCTGCATCCTCTCCTTGCTGTGCGCCAGCCGAAGCGAGCCTGTGACATGGTAGTTCATCGGATAATCCACCGCCTGTGCCAGACCCCGGTAGAGTTCGAGCGAATAGCGCTGCATGTTCATCACCGCCCATGAGCCGCTGAACGACGGGCAATTCCCCGCCGCGTGCCAGGTGGACCCGGCCGTCAGCTCGTTCTTTTCCAGCAGAACGCAGTCGGTCCATCCGGCCTTGGCCAGATGATACAGGCAGGACACGCCCACCGCGCCGCCGCCGATGATGACCACGCGGGCCGTTGTGGGGAAATCGCTCATGTCCGCTCCTCCTTGCTAATGAATGCGGCGCTTCGCGCCTGTTGGTTCACGGTGTTCAGATCGGCCCGCGCGCCCTGGTGTGTCGGCATCGCGGGTCAATAGACCGGGGGCGAGATCACCCAGATCACCACGGTCGGCGTGTCGGTTGAGTTGGCCCAGCGATAGCTTTGCCCCCGGATACGGAAACTGTCGCCTGCGCCCAGGGTGAAGGCGTGATCGCCGATCCATAGCTCCAGCGTGCCCGAGACGACAAAGCCGACCTCCTGCGTGGGGCGCGAGACCGGCGCCGCCATCGCCGCACCGGGCTGGAAGGTGGAATGAACCACCTCGAAACTGTCGGTCAGATCGGGCGAAAGCAGCTCCTCGATCAGGCCGCCCTCGCCGTTGCCGATCGGCCGACGCGCCGTTTTGCGCACGATCAGGCCCTTTTCCTCGGGGGTTGCGGCGCCTTCGCCAAAGAGGGTCGACAGCGGCACATCGAGCGCCGCCGCGATCTCGCGCAGATCCGCGACGGAAGGGTCGGACTTGTCGCGTTCGACCTGCGACAGCCACCCCACCGACCGGCCGAGACGCGCCGACAGATCGCTCAGCGTCAGGCCGCGCAGCAGGCGCAGGGCCCGCAGATCGGCCCCCAGACTGTGAGGAGAGGTGCTGGCCGACGCTGCCATCTTTCAGGTCCGTGAAAATTTAGCCATTTTTTTCACGATGGCACGGCGCGCCGATTCGCCGCAAGCGAATTTTCCGGGCGGAGCCTATGCCGCGCGGGCAAAGACCCGGTCCAGCATCGCCTGCAGCCGATCCGCATCCTGCCGCGAAAAGCTGGCGGGCCGGTTGCTGTCGATGTCGAACACCCCGATCAGCCGAGCTGCCCCATCGCGCACCGGCAGCACCAGTTCCGAACGGGTGGTGCTGGCGCAGGCGATGTGGCCGGGAAAGGCGTCCACATCGTCGACGATCTGCGCCCGCCCCTCGCGGGCGCAGGCCCCGCAGACCCCGCGCGCAAACGGGATCGTCAGGCAGCCGTGGCCGCCCTGATAGGGCCCGATCTTCAGCAGCTGCGGCGCGGTCACGCGGTAAAAGCCGGTCCAGTCGAAACGCGCGTCGCTGTGATGCACCTCACAGGCGACGGTCGCCATCAGCGCGACGGCGTCAGTCTCGCCCTCGGTCAGGCTGTCGATGATCCGGTCGAGGCTGTCGTAATCCACGGGCATGGGGCGGCTCCTGTCAAAGTGCGGATCGCAAGGGCTTAGCCCAGAGCGGCCCGCGCCGCCAGACGGAGGGGCGCACCATCGCCGCACCGCTTGGCATCGCGCCACAAGATCGCTAGCCTTCGCCGAAATAAGGAGAGAGGGAGCTGCAGTTGCGGGATTTTCACGAACCCGGCCGCTCGACCGTCATCGCGGTCAACGGCATGTGCGCCACGTCGCATCCGCTTGCCGCAAAGGTGGCTGTCCAGATACTGGAAGCGGGCGGCAACGCGGCCGACGCGGCCATTGCCGCGGGCGTGCTGCTGGGGATCTGCGAGCCGCAGATGACCGGGATCGGGGGCGATTGCTTCGTGCTGCTCAGCCCCGGCGACGGGGGCGAGATCGTCGCGCTGAACGGATCGGGCCGCGCGCCGGCGGGACTGCGCAGTGACGAAATCCGCGCCAAGGGGCACGACACCATGCCCCTGCACGGCGCCGAGGCGGTAACCGTGCCGGGGGCGGTCGACGCCTTTTGCCGCCTGTCGCGCGACTATGGCAAACTGGGCCTGAAAACCGCCCTCGCGCCCGCGATCCACTATGCGCAGGCCGGGGTGCCCGTGGCGCCGCGTGTGGCTTTCGACTGGGCGGCGGCGGCCGACACGCTGTCTGGCGATGCGCGCGCGCATTTCCTGCTGAACGGCACCGCGCCCGGGGTCGGCCAGATCTTCCGCGCCCCCGCCCAGGCCGAGGTTCTGCGCCGCATCGCCGATGAGGGCCGCGCGGGCTTCTACGAGGGCGAAGTGGCCGAGGACATGCTTGCCGCGCTCAATGCGCGCGGCGGCACCCACACGGCGGAGGACTTCGCCGCCACCGCCAGCGACTACACCACGCCGATCAGCGGCGACTACAAGGGGGTCGAGCTGGTCGAGCATCCGCCGAACGGCCAGGGCGCGACCGCGATCCTGTTGGCGAACATCCTGGCGCGGTTCGACATCGCCGCAATGGACCCCTGGGGCGCCGAGCGCGCGCATATCGAGGCCGAAGCGACCAAACTGGCCTATGACGCCCGCAACCGTTTCCTGGCCGATGCCGATCACACCGCGCGGCTGGACCACATGCTGACGCAGGCCACCGCCGACAGGCTGGCCGGGCTGATCGATCCGAAACGGGCCGCGCCCGACCCCGCGCGTCTCAGCGAGGCGGTCCACAAGGACACGGTCTATCTGACGGTGGTCGACAAGGACCGCATGGCGGTGTCGCTGATCTATTCGATCTACCATCCCTTCGGCTCGGGGCTGGCGTCGTCGAAATACGGCGTCCTGTTTCACAATCGCGGCGCGGGCTTCACGCTGGAACCCGGCCACCCGAACGAGGCCGCCCCCCGCAAGCGCCCGATGCATACGATCATCCCCGCGATGCTGCGCCGGGGGGGGCTGCCCACCATGCCCTTCGGCGTGATGGGCGGGGCCTATCAGGCCTGCGGTCACGCCAGAGTGGTTTCGAACATCGTCGATTTCGGATTGGAACCGCAGGCGGC
>NZ_JBRBUA010000027.1:0-6361 GCF_052826345.1 Brevirhabdus sp.
GGCGAGCGGGGAGCGGTACTGGCTTTCGTCCATGGCGCGGGTGAGCGAGGCCTGGTGCGGTTTGCTCCAGTCCTCGTACATCAGCGCCGCCTTGGGGTCGTCGTCGTAGCGAATGATCTCGATCACCCTGTCGAGGTTGAGGAAGGCCGTGATCAGGCCCTGCAGCACTTCGAGCCGGTGGTCGATCTTCTGCAGGCGGTGCCGCGAGCGGCGGATCAGTACCTCGCGCCGGAAGTCGAGGAAGGCGCGCAGCACTTCCTTCATCGAGCAGACCTTGGGGGTCACCCCGTCGATCAGCACGTTCATGTTCAGCGAAAACCGCACTTCGAGGTCGGAGTTGCGGTAGAGCATGTTCATCAGAACGTCGGGCTCGACGTTCTTCGAGCGCGGTTCGAGAACGATGCGCACGTCATCGGCGCTTTCATCCCGCACGTCGGCGAGGATCGGCACCTTCTTGGTCTGGATCAGCTCGGCGATCTTTTCGATCAGCTTCGACTTCTGCACCTGATAGGGGATCTCGGTGACCACCACCTGCCATTGGCCGCGGCCCAGATCCTCCACCTCGTATTTCGCGCGCAGGCGGAAGCTGCCGCGCCCCGTGCGATAGGCCTCGACGATGTTTTCGCGCGGCTCGACGATCACGCCGCCGGTGGGAAAGTCGGGGCCGGGAACATGGTTGACCAGCGTCTCGTCGAAGGCGTCGGGCGATTTGATGAGATGCAGGCAGGCGTTACACAGCTCCGCGATGTTATGCGGCGGGATGTTGGTGGCCATGCCCACCGCGATGCCGCTGGACCCGTTGGCCAAAAGGTTCGGGAAGGAGGCCGGCAGCACCACCGGCTCGGTCAGCGTGCCGTCGTAGTTTTCCCGGAAATCGACGGCGTTCTCGTTCAGACCTTCCAGCAGCGCCTCGGCCGCCATGGTCATCCGCGCCTCGGTATAGCGCGAGGCGGCCGGATTGTCGCCGTCGATGTTGCCGAAGTTGCCCTGCCCGTCGACCAGCGGGTAGCGCACGTTGAAATCCTGCGCCAGCCGCGCCATCGCATCATAGATCGCGGCATCGCCGTGCGGGTGATAATTGCCCATCACGTCGCCCGAGATCTTGGCCGACTTGCGGAACCCCCCGCCCGAGGCGAGCCGCAGCTCCCGCATGGCATAGAGGATGCGCCGGTGCACCGGCTTCAGCCCGTCGCGGGCGTCGGGCAGCGCGCGGTGCATGATGGTGCTCAGCGCATAGGTCAGATAGCGCTCGCCGATGGCACGGCGCAGCGGTTCGGTCAGGTCGGTCGGAAGGGGGGCGCCAGGCACATCGGTGATATCATTCATGCCACCGTGATAGCGACGGGGTGACGACAGGTAAAGCAACGCCGCGAGGTCAATCGACTGTTTTTCCCTTTACGCAAAACTGCATTTGCGTTATTGCATTATTGAGCTTCTGGAAACGATAGGACCCCCTCATGCGCGCTTTGTCGTTTCTCGCAGTAGCAGCATTCGGCGCCATGTTCCTTTACGGCAATCCCGTTGCCAAATTGGCAAGTTCCGCCGATGCCTCCGTGCTGGAACAGTCGGATTATTCGCTCACCCGCAACGAGGGAACGGGCAGCCGCCTCGCCGTCTGGCAGATTGTGCGCACCAGCTTTCTGAGCCGCGCGCTGGGGGGCGCCGACGCCCGGCCTCACACCGTCGCGCAGCCGCAGCCCGAGCTATGGAAAGTCACCGGCAGCGTGCTGAATGTGCGGTCCGGCCCCTCGATCGTGCATGAGATCATCGGCAAGCTGCGCCGCGGTCAGGAAGCCGAGGTTCTGGGCGGCATCACCGGCGACTGGGCGACCATTCGCCTGGCCTCCGGCGACACCGGCTTTGTCAGCGCGGATTACCTCTCGCCGATGTGACCGGCGATCGGCGCGTTCTGGCGCGGCCGACCTGCCCGCCATGCCGGGACCCACATTTCAAACAGATTGTAAATTTGAAAAAAAATCCGGCCGGAAAATGAACTTTTTCCGCCGACCCGGGTTGTCAGTGCAGAAGCCAACAACAAGCCGAACCCTGGAGGTCACCATGCTGCGCCTGACTACACTTCTGATCGCTGGACTTTACCTGTCGCTCGCGATTTTCGGTCAGGACAATGGCCCCAAATCGATCGCCACGGCAACAATCCAGCCCAACGTGACCGCCAGCACCAAGGGCGCCAGCTTCACCCCCGAAATGAAGCAGAAAGCGATCGCCGCTGCAAGTGCTTCGCTGAAAGCGCCGAAAAAGGACGTGCTGGCCAGCATCGGCACGAGTGACGCGCCGCAGGGCTACATCTCCTCCATTACCCCCTCCGAGACCGCCCTCGTCGCCACGGAGGTCTCCGCCAAGGCCGAAGGCGCAGCGGACGACAAGCGGGTCTATGTGACCGGCACCGTGGTCAACCTGCGCAGCGGCCCCGGCACCTCGAACCCCGTCGTCGAAAAGCTGAAACTGGGTACGGCCGCGACGATCCTTCAGGAAATGGACAACGGCTGGGTTCAGATCCGTGACGAAACCACCGGGGTTCAGGGCTACATGTCGGGCCGCTTCGTCTCTCCGCAGGACCCGCGCGCCTGAGCCGCGGTTGCATCCGCCCGCAATATGCCTGAACGCTATGCCGATCCTGTCCAAGGGGTCGGCATGACTGATTCTAAACCCACCATTCTGATAACCGGCTGCTCCTCCGGCATCGGCCATGACGCGGCGCATCGGCTGACGCGCGAAGGCTGGCGGGTTTTCGCCGCCTGCCGAAAACCGCACGACCGCGACCGCCTGATTGCCGAAGGTCTCGAATCGGTCGTGCTGGATTACGCCGACGCGGCGTCGGTCGCCGACGCCTTCGCGCAGGTGATGCAGGCGACTGGCCACCGGCTGGACGCGCTGTTCAACAACGGCGCCTTCGCGATCCCCGGCGCGGTGGAGGATCTGCCCCGCCCCGCGCTGCGCGAGATCTTCGAATGCAATCTCTTTGGCCAATTCGACCTGATTCGCCACGCGCTGCCGGTGATGCGCCGACAGGGGGGCGGGCGGATCGTGAACTGCTCTTCGGTTCTGGGCTTTTCCGCCCTGCCCTGGCGCGGCGCCTATAACGCCACGAAATTCGCGATGGAGGGGCTGACCGACACCCTGCGGCTGGAACTGCGCGACACGCCGATCCGCGTGACGCTGATCGAACCGGGCCCGATCACGTCGCGCATCCGCGAGAACTCGATCCCGCATTTCGAGAAATGGATCGACTGGCGCGGCTCCGCCCGGGCGGCGCAATATCAAAGCACGCTTCTGCCGCGGCTATACAAAAACACCGGCCCCGATCGATACGAGCTGCCCGCCTCCGCCGTCAGCGACAAGCTGATCCACGCGCTGACCGCGAAGACCCCCAGACCGCGCTATTACGTTACCACCCCCACCCATATCGCGGGTATGTTGAACCGCCTGTTGCCCACGCGCGCGCGTGATTGGGTGGCCGGGCGATTGTAGATCCCCCGACCGTGGGGGGCTGCGACACTGTCGAGCGGGAAAACCGGTTCGCATCCGGCCCGAACGGCGATAAGCCGAAAGCAGACAAAGCGGAGCAAGCACCATGTTACAGGACCCCTTCTTCATCGTCGTCGTCATCGCCGTCTTCATTGTGCTGGGCATCCTGCTGTTCGGCATCGGCGGTTTCGCCAAGGGCGGCGAATTCAACCGGAAACATGCGAACCGGATCATGCGCTACCGCGTCATTGCCCAGGCCGTGGCAATCGCGCTGATCCTGGCCTTCGTCTATTTCCGCAGAACGGGCGCAAGCTGATGGTCGTCCTGAACAAGATCTACACCCGCACCGGCGATACGGGCGACACCGCGCTCGGCAACGGGGCACGCGTCGCCAAACACGATGCCCGCGTCACCGCATACGGCACGGTCGATGAAACCAACGCGACGGTCGGGCTGGCCCGGCTGCACGCGACCGGCGACATGGACGCGGCGCTGGCGCGTATCCAGAACGACCTGTTCGATCTGGGCGCCGATCTGTGCCGCCCCGACATGGAAAGCGACGCGACGGCGGACTACCCGCCGCTGCGCATGGACGACGCGCAGGTCTCTCGCCTGGAAAGCGAGATCGACGCGATGAACGCCGATCTGAAACCGCTGCGCAGCTTCATTCTGCCCGGCGGCTCGGCACTGGCGGCGCATTTGCACCTATGCCGCACCGTCTCGCGCCGGGCGGAGCGGGAGACCGTCAAGCTGGCGCAGGTCGAGCAGGTCAATCGCGCCGCGGTGAAATACCTCAACCGGCTGAGCGACTGGTTCTTCTGTGCCGCGCGTCACGCCAATTCCGGCGGCGCGGACGATGTGCTCTGGGTGCCGGGCGCAAATCGCTAGCCGGATTCGCGGCTGACGCGCCCTCCTGTCGCGTCACCCCCCGGAGCGGGTCGGTTTTGGGCTGTTTTTCTGGAAACCAAGCCGCTAAGTCTTCGCAAATGGAATATTGTTGCGCGGCGACATCCGTGCTCGAGCTGGGAGATAACGCAATATGAAGGTACTCGTGCCTGTCAAGCGCGTGATCGATTACAACGTGAAGGTTCGCGTCAAGGCGGACGGTTCCGGTGTCGATCTTGCCAACGTCAAAATGTCGATGAACCCCTTCGATGAAATCGCCGTCGAGCAGGCGATCCGCCTGCGCGAGGCGGGCAAGGTCGAGGAAATCATCGCGGTTTCCATCGGCGTGAAGCAAAACCAGGAAACGCTGCGCACCGCACTGGCGATGGGGGCCGATCGCGCGATCCTGATCGTCGCCGCCGACGACGTGCACCAGGATATCGAGCCGCTGGCCGTGGCCAAGCTGCTGAAAGCCGTCGTCGAGGCCGAAGAACCCGGGCTCGTGATTTGCGGCAAGCAGGCCATCGACAACGACATGAACGCCACCGGCCAGATGCTGGCCGCCCTGCTGGGCTGGAGCCAGGCGACCTTCGCCAACAAGCTGGACGTCGAAGACGACCACGCCATCGTCACGCGCGAAGTCGACGGCGGGCTGCAAACCATTAAGGTCAAGATGCCCACCATCGTGACCGCAGACCTGCGCCTGAACGAGCCGCGCTATGCCTCTCTGCCCAACATCATGAAGGCAAAGAAAAAACCGCTCGATGAAAAGACGCCCGAAGACTACGGCGTCGACGTTTCCAACCGGCTGGAGATTGTCAGCACCACCGAGCCCGAAGCGCGCAAGGCCGGTCAGATCGTCGGCTCCGTCGATGAGCTGATCACGAAACTCAAAGAAGCGGGAGCTGTGTGATGGCTGTACTTCTTCTCGCCGAGGTCACTGACGGCGAACTCAACATGGACGCCACTGCCAAGACCGTGGCGGCCGCGCAAGCGCTGGGCGACGTGACGGTTCTGTGCACGGGCGCAAGCTGTTCCGCCGCAGCCGAGGCGGCATCGCGCATCACCGGCGTCGCCAAGGTGCTCTGCGCCGAAGACGCGCTCTACGGGCACCGGCTGGCCGAGCCCGTCGCCGCGCTCGCCGTGTCGCTGGCAGGGGAATATTCCCACATCCTGGCGCCCGCGACGACCGATGCCAAGAACATCATGCCGCGCATCGCCGCGCTGCTGGACGTCATGGTCATCTCTGACGTCTCGGGTGTGATCGACGGCGATACGTTCGAACGTCCTATCTATGCGGGGAACGCGATCCAGACCGTCAGATCCTCCGACAAGGTCAAGGTCGCGACCATCCGCACCTCGACCTTCGACGCGGCGCCCGAAGGCGGCTCCGCCCCGATCGAACAGATCGGCGCCGGGGACAACCCCGCCCTGTCCGAATGGGTGGAAGACAAGGTCGCGGAATCCGACCGGCCCGAGCTGACCTCGGCCGGCGTCGTGGTGTCGGGGGGGCGCGGTGTCGGCTCCGAAGAGGATTTCGCCCTGATCGAAAAGCTGGCCGACAAGCTGGGCGCCGCCGTCGGCGCCAGCCGCGCGGCGGTCGATTCCGGCTACGCACCCAACGACTGGCAGGTCGGGCAGACCGGCAAGGTCGTGGCGCCGGGGCTTTATTTGGCGGTCGGCATCTCGGGGGCCATCCAGCACCTGGCCGGGATGAAAGACAGCAAGATCATCGTCGCGATCAACAAGGACGAGGAAGCACCGATTTTTCAGGTGGCCGATTACGGCCTCGTGGCGGATCTGTTCACCGCCGTCCCGGAACTGATCGAAAAGCTCTGATCCCCGCGATACCGACGATCCAAGGCCCGCCCATCCGGCGGGCTCAGACCACTGACAAGCCCCGTCATTTTGGCGGGGTTTTGTTTTGCTGTGTGAGGTTCGGAGCTGGATCAGGCCGTCCGTGGCGCGCCGGTCCAGAAGGCCATCGCGA